>NZ_WOWT01000023.1:0-69783 GCF_009746545.1 Oceanobacillus sp. AG | reverse complement strand
AAGATGCTTTGAATAAAACGAACAAGAAATTCAAAAAGTTAATCAAAAGTCAACTACAGTATTGGTTTGCGGGATTACCTAACTATATCAAGGTATACCTGCCTAGTTTGGGCTGCGAAAGTTGAGTTATTAGTTTGTGTCACTATTTAATCTGGAGCGCTTAGGAAACTAACGAAAAAACTTTCTGCTCTTTTTCAAGATTCTCCAATTCAATTCTTTAGCACTTTTCCTGTTATCGTTGATCCGGTCTTCTACGATGCAACGGTATAAAGAACGATCAATTAACTGCATGTGTGATTTCCCCTTTCGTTTTCTTGTTAACTCCATCATAAAGGAGAAATTATTCGTTGAAATCGGCTCGGAGGGTGATTTTTAAACTGGAAAAAACCCTACAATCGTTGTAGGGTTTCTCCGTCTTTGGTTGGAGATTATTCGGTTGCCCGGTCCCTTCCTTGAGACTTTTCTTCCTCCGACTCAACCATCAGCCGTCTGGTCGGCACAGCAATTTCAATACCTTCTTCTTCAAGAATGTCTAGTATTTTAAAGTTAATATCTTCACGAACCGCTAAGTGCTCCGCCCACACTGTCGTCTTCGTAAAGAAGTAAAGAAAAATTTCTATACCGTCTTCCTGATACTGTTCAAAATAGACCATAATCGTTTCCGGATGGACTTCATCATGCTCCCTGAGCAGTGTATTAATTTTTTCCAAGACACTTTTGATTTTTTCCTTCGGTGTATCGTAAACAAGGCGAATGGAAAAGTTAATCCGACGTTTACCCATTTTACTCCAGTTCGTAATGTTCTCGTTCGCAAGTGTATTATTTGGGACGATAACAAGAGCGTCCTCAAACGTACGGATCTTCGTGCTTCTAAAGCTAATATCTTCTACTGTTCCCTCAACCGATGGCGTTAAAATCCAGTCGCCAAGTGTGAATGGTTTTTCCGAGATGATGACAATCCCGCCAAGAATATTCGCAAGGGCATCCTTCGCCGCAAGTGAAATCGCAAGTCCCCCGAGGCCAAGCCCGGCAATGAACCCCTCGATACTGTACCCGAACTCTTTTAGAATAATCGTTCCACTTACCCCAATAATGATGACTTGTAAAGTTCGCGACAACAATGGGATAAGAATATCATCTATCCTTACATTTGTTCGCTGATTAATTTTATAAAATATATTCGACGAGGAAGACGACAAATTCAACAATCCCCAAGTCATTAGCACGATAAGCGCTACTTTCATGAGACTAATAAACCAATCCTGACCATGGTTAAAATAAGGATATATGCGTAAAGCTACGTAAAGTCCTACAAGTGTAAATAACCATTCGACCGGCTTTTGAAAGGATTGGAAAACATTCGATAGAAAATTAACTTTCGTTTTATTGATCAAGCGCATGATGATGCGGAAAACATATTTCGTAAATAATTTGCGGAACAGCAAGAATAAGAGAAAGACTCCTACTGCGATTCCGAGAGCTTTCAAGTGTGTATAAGATATGAGAAATTCCCAATTTTCCAAAGTGAACATTGTCAAACCTCCAACTTATCTGGCTGCAATTCTTTGATGATGTACGTCATTTTACAGTTGATTTTTCTATTTGTAAACCGTTAACTAGTGGGCATTATGAACGATTTGTAGAACCTTTTTCATCTCATTTGCAGTCACCTGACCAGGTGCGGAAGCGTGTTTTACCGCCGCAAAAGTAAGCACAGATCCGAAAATCTCTCCGCTCATTCGGGTCACGATGCCGAGACTCCCCATTGCAATCATAATCATCTTTCGGTTTGGATACGATTTTTTCAATTGCAGGTTCGCCTGGAGGACAGTGAGGACGTCTTCCTCTTTGACCGGCATGACAGCGATTTTCGGTATATCTCCACCAAGATCAAGCATTTTTTCTACCCGGCTCATAATTTCCGATGTTTCAGGAGTCTGTGAGAAATCGTGATTTGAAATAATCGTTAGAACTTGTTGCTCCTTCGCAATGGCAACAAGTTCTTTAACGGTATCTTCCCCACGGAATAATTCAATATCAATTAGCTGGATAGCTCCCGACTGGGCTACTTGTTTATTCAGTTCAATGTATTGCCTGACAGAGATATTCTTTTCTCCGCCCTCTTCTGCTGTCCGAAAGCTAAAGATAAGTGGCATACACCTGAGTTCTTGTCTTAGTTTAGCTAATGCCTCAAGCACCTTTTCCGTATCTAGCGCATATTCAAAGAAATCGACCCGCCACTCAGCAAGATCTGCTTCCGAATTCCGCACTAACCCACATTCATCCAGTAATTCTTTTAAAGTTGTTCCCGTTAAAGGCGCACAAACTTTCGGCATCCCTTCACCTAATGTAAGATCACCAAGTTTATATCCCTGACTCATCTGCCACCAGTCCCTTTTTTTGTTTATTACTATCATTCTAATTTATCCTGACTGAAGTGACAAATGTTTGGGACATTGGTGTAATTTGTTTTAAAATAGTTACAAATAATAAGTGAGGAGATTCATAAAATTACCAACCAGTGGAAACACCTCTATGAAAAAATCACTCTCTCCTTATATTCCCTAACTCTCAAAAAACATGCCTGATTTTCAAAAGTTGAACCATTCCTCCATGATGAGTAAGAAAAATTTTGTCAAACATTTACCTGTCCTTTTCTCAAAAGTATATCTATCCTTTATTATAAAAAAATAATCCTACCCGAAAAATGTCATCTTTTGTTCGTAATATTTCATGCTATAATGAATCCAATCAGGGAGGTGATCAAGATGAATAAGGAAGAACAAATCATTGAAAT
Organism: Oceanobacillus sp. AG; assembly: GCF_009746545.1. Lineage (NCBI taxonomy): Bacteria > Bacillati > Bacillota > Bacilli > Caryophanales > Bacillaceae > Oceanobacillus > Oceanobacillus sp. AG. The sequence continues at coordinate 66,986 of NZ_WOWT01000023.1, read as the reverse complement.
GCTTGAAAAAATCATGGATAAGCAGGACGAGCACAGCCATATTTTAGAAAACCACGACTCTCAACTTAAGGAACACGGACAATTATTAACCGCGCTCCGTGCTGGCCAAGAACATTTAAAAGCAGGACTCGATGGCATGAAAATATCAAATGCCAAAGATTTCGGAGGCTTGAAAGAAGAAATAAACACGTCTCTAATCAACCTAGAACTTTTACGCTAATCAATCATGGGCAAATAAAGTCGATACCCAGCGTATTAAGAAAACGATGGAAATGGCCTAGTGAAATTCAGCTAATCTCCAGACAGTCCCTCATTTTTTAACTCCATAGAATCTAACCCCGAAAAACAGGTCAGCATCCGTGTCTGACCTGTTTTCCTTTTCTTCTTATAATTTGTTAATTAAATTCGCTCCTTACCTGATGTCCGTAAATCAATTGAAAGGCTGGTATTTCTATAATTGTTTCATATAATTCACCCGAGTAATTCATCACTCGTCTGTTCACTGACAACGTTTAAGAATCCTAAATGGGTACTTCCATAAAACCCATTTCCCTCATTTGTTGCGGTTTCTGCTCTAACTGATAGGATCCCTCCCGGAGCGATATATTGTATATTTCTTTTCTTCGTTCATTCCTATATACTAGTACTAGAATGTATACGAGGGGGTAAAAGGATGCCGATACCTGAAAATCATTCCATATCGGTTCGTTTAACTGCGAAAGACCATGCCTACAATCAAATACAACAATGGATTATTGATGGTACCCTCCTGCCCGGGGAGAAAATAAATGATACAGAGCTCGCACAAGCCCTCGGTGTCAGCCGGACGCCAATTAGAGAAGCCTTGCAAATTCTCGAAACGGAAGGGTTTGTCAAGATGTTTCCCGGTAAAGCTACCCAAGTTACAGAAATTCATCGGGAATCCATTCATGAGCTGCTTCCCCCACTTGCATCTTTACAGGTTCTCGCAACAAAGCTTGTAAGTGAAGAGATTGAAGAGAATATAATTACGGAACTGGCAGACATTAATCAACGTTTCCAAGCGGCGATCGAGACGGAGAACTATTATTCTGCACTCAAAATTGATGAATTGTTCCACCAAGTAATTGTCGATGCAGCTGACAATACATATATCAAGCAGCTTGTCCGCTCCTTGCAGGCGCATGTAAGAAGACATTTCTTCCATAATGGGATCGTTCTTACCGAAGCTTCAATTGCCGACCACCGGAACATTATCCATTACCTTAAGAGGAAAAAACCGGAAGAGGCTGCAGATATAATGAAGAAAAATTGACTGAGGACATTGGATATTCTAATAGATTAATAAAAAAACTGAACCCCCGTATAAGTGCTTCATACGGGGGTTTGTTTATTTTTATCACGCATTAACGGTCTGTAATACCCCCATCTCTAAACATAAGGGAAGCCCAGCATGAGAAGGTGGGGGATATACAGTCCGTAAATCCCTGATTCTGTTCAACTAACATTCAGTGGTGAGGTAAGAAACCCTCCTGAATGAAGTTTCACTTTATCAAGTTATTAGTTTGTCTCTGTCGCTGCAGGGCTGCCTGTAAACTTTGCAATAATTCCTGTAACGAAGATAACAATTAGTGCCGGAGCTAACCAGCCGAGTCCTTGATTATAAAGCGGTAAAAAGGACTCATAGAAATCGAGTACTGGTACCATAAATGCGAAATCAGCAATTTCAAGTGTATCTGTAAAAGTTTTTAAACCATCGAAAATACTGATTAAGAAAGTTACTCCGATTGTTGCCACGTATACAATACGGGCGTGATTAAATAGTGGTGATAAGAATGTTAAAATGATCAATACAATCGCTAATGGGTATAAGAACATCAACACCGGAACCGAAAAGGATATGATATTCGTTAAGCCAAAGTTCGCAACAATGAAGGTAATCGTTGAGAAAAAGACAACTAAAACTTTATAACTGATTTTCGGGAATAAAGTATTGAAATACTCCGCATTTGCAGTCACTAAGCCAATTGCCGTCGTTAAACAAGCAAGAATAATCATGACTGCGAGTAACAAGGAACCGACATTTCCAAAGTAATGGGACGCCGCACCACTTAATACCGGTCCTCCATTGTCAAATAAGCCTAATGAGCCAACCGAACCCGCACCTAAGATTGCAATTCCGATATAAATGGCTCCAAGTAGCGTGATCGCAATGAATCCAGATTTTGTAGCTGCAGATAATATTTGGCCTTTATCTTTAATGCCCAATGCTTTAATCGCATTAATTACAATAATAGCAAATACTAGTGACGCAAGGGCATCCATTGTATTATAACCTTCCAAAAATCCTGTAACAAATGCTCCCTCAATATATCCTTCCTGAGCCTCGCCAATTGCGCCCATTGGATTAAAGATTGCTACAATTAATAGTATTGCCAGCAATAGAACTAGAGCTGGAGCTAGAATTTTACCAACGTTATCTACTATTTTCGCTGGGTAAAGCGAGAATATTAAAGTAATTGCAAAGAAAATTAATGTAAAAATAAGAAGTCCAGTTTGTTCGGAACCATTCGGAACGAACGGCATAATTCCCACTTCATAAGCAACTGTACCTGTTCTCGGCGCTGCAAAGAATGGCCCAATCGTTAAATAAAGTAGTGCTGTAAAAAATACTCCATAAACTGGGTGTACCCTGCTCGATAGTTCTTGCAAGTTGGCACTTCCTGAAAAGGCAATTGCCACGACCCCTAAGAGCGGTAAACCAACTCCGGTAATCAAAAATCCGATAACGGCCGGCCATAAATTCTCTCCTGCATACTGTCCTAGCTGAGCTGGGAAAATTAAGTTCCCTGCTCCAAAGAATAATGCAAATAACATAAAACCTATTGCGACATATGCGGATACTGATATTTTATCTCTCATCTTTCTTCCTCCTAGATGTTCTTTAATTAATTCTTTAATTAATTCTTTAATTAATTCTTTAGTTAGTCCTTTTGATAGAATTATCAAACAATTTAATAGAGTTCGAGCTATATGCAATATATCGGCTGGAATCTACTATACTATCTTTTAATACAAAAAACAATAGCTAATCTACAAATTTTTCGACTTTTTCCGCTAAAAGGAAAATCTGGACAAGCGAGGATGTCTGGGAGTTATCTTGTCTGCGAACCTAGAAAGGCGATATGGAAGTTATGGGAGGACTAGTTAAAGCCTGAGGGAAGCGGAAGTAGAGACGTTCGTCGAATTAGAGGCCTTATTACCGATCGAAGCATGTGGAATTGTAGTTGTTTGGCCGATTAGAGAATCTCTATTATCAAACGAAGCTCATCAAGTTGAAGAATTTGAGTGATTAAAGGTGCGATAAACGACTGTAGCACACACGAGACCCCGCTAAGAGAAACCAAAAAGAAAGAGAGCAGAACATAACCTGATATTTTACAGTTATGTTCCACTCTTCTAAACTGGGACAGTGCCTCTGACCCCGATGTCCCACTCCCAAACCGAGACAGTGCCTCTGACCCCGATGTCCCGATTCTAAACCGGGACAGTGCCTCTGACCCCAATGTCCCGATCCCAAACCGGGACAGTGTCTCTAACCCCAATGTCCCGATCCTAAACTGGGACAGCGTCTCTGACCCCGATGTCCCACTCAGGTTGGGTTTATTTTCCATATGTCGTTTACATATTCTTGGATGGTGCGGTCGCTGGAGAATTTGCCGGAATGGGCGATGTTGATGAGGCTCATACGCTGCCATTTCATTTTATCCCTGTAGACACTTTCCGCGTATTCATGGGCTTCAATATATGGCTCGAAATCTTTCAAGACGAAATAGGGATCATTATGATAAAGAATATTGTAATAGATATCTTTAAATTCAATATCATGGGTACCAAATTCTCCATTATTCAACTGATCAAGAATACGTCTTACTCGATCATCCTTGTTATAAATATCACGGGCATGGTACCCGCCGTGCTGATAATAATCCAGCACTTCCTCTGCTCTTAGCCCGAAGATAAACATGTTCTCTTCACCGACCAAATCGTGGATCTCCACATTTGCTCCATCCATCGTTCCCATCGTCAGCGCCCCGTTCATCATGAATTTCATGTTCCCTGTCCCGGAAGCTTCTTTGCTCGCTGTTGAAATCTGTTCACTTATTTCTGCGGCCGGTATGATTTTCTCCGCCAAGCTTACATTATAATTCTCTAGGAAGATCACTTTCAGCTTGCCCTTAGTATCTTTATCATAATTGACAATCGATGCGACTGTATTGATGAGCTTAATGACTTCCTTTGCCAAATGATAGCTAGGCGCAGCTTTGGCCCCGAAAATGAACGTCCGCGGTGTCATATCAAGATTCGGATTTTCCTTCAACTCATTGTAAAGATAAATAATATGGAACACATTGAGCAGCTGCCGTTTATATTCATGTAGTCGTTTAATTTGCACATCAAAGATCGACTGGTCGTCAACAGTTATCCCCATTTGCTGGTAGATAAAGTTGGCAAGTGCAAGCTTGTTTTCATTTTTCACTTTCGCAAATTGTTCAAGTACATCCTTGTCATGTTGGAATCGGAGTAAGCTGATCAATTGTTTCGGCCGTTTGACCCATTGATCGCCAATCATGTCTTGGATGAGGGAGGTGAGTTTCGGGTTCACCTGCATGAGCCAGCGCCTATGGGTAATTCCATTCGTCTTATTATTGAAGCGCTCTGGATAAAGCTCGTGGAATTCTATCATTTCCTTTTTCTTCAAAATTTCTGTATGGAGATTGGCGACCCCGTTCACACTAAAGCTTGCGACGATTGCGAGCCGTGCCATATGTACCTGTTCATCTGCAATAATTGCAAGCTCGGGAATTTTATCCCGCTTATCTTCATGGTCAAACCATATCCCCTGGCAAAAGCGTTCATTCATTTCATCGATGATCATATAAATCCTCGGAAGTAACTTCTGCATCATTGCTATTGGCCATGTTTCTAATGCTTCAATTAATGTTGTATGATTCGTATAGGCAAATACACGTGTCGTAATTTCCCATGCCTCATCCCAGCCAAGATCCTCTTCATCCATTAAAATACGCATCAACTCTGGGATACTTAAGCTTGGGTGGGTGTCGTTAATCTGAATGACTATCTTTTCCGGAATTTGTTTTAAGGAAAGCCGGTGATTTTTCTTAAACTGCTTGATCATATTTTGCACGCTCGCTGAAACTAGGAAGTATTGCTGCTTTAGCCGCAACTCCTTTCCTTCATAACTGGAATCATCAGGGTAAAGAAAGCCGGAGAGCTGTTCAATCGAATGCTCGAAATCAAGGTGATGATAAAATTCTTCCTGGTCCCCGGAATTGTCCGGTGCCCCGGATACAGGTTCAGCACTCCAGAGCCGGAGCGTGTTCACCGTCTCATTCTCATATCCGATAACTGGAACATCATAAGGCACGGCCAAAACTTTATCTGTATGTTCATGATTGATTTCGAGTGAACCGTTACGCCTCTGATGCATTCGGACAATCCCCTGAAACTGGACAACACATGCTTCTTCCTCTCTCCGCACTTCCCATGGATAAGGTTTTTTCAGCCAATAGTCTGGGAGCTCGACCTGGTTTCCGTGGATAATGCGTTGCTCGAACAATCCGTAACGATACCTGATTCCGTAACCATGCCCTGGATAATTTAAAGAAGCGAGGGAATCAAGGAAACAAGCAGCTAGCCGGCCGAGACCGCCATTCCCAAGCGCAGCGTCTTGTTCCACTGCAAAGACGTCTTCTGCTTGGAACCCAAGTTCTTGAAGCGCCTGAGTTGCTTCCTTGAGCATACCGAGGTTCAGTAAATTACTTTCGATTAGTCTTCCAATTAAAAATTCCAGAGAAAGGTAATAAACTTGTCTCGCTTGTTCCGATTTATAACGTTCATTTGTTTTATCCCAAAGCGGCTTCACTTGTTCATTGACGACAGCTGCTAAGGCGTAAAACACTTCTTCCTCCGTCGCTTCTTTTACATCAAGACGATATGTCGTGTTTATATACGTTATAATGCGTTCTTTCAGGTCTTCTGCAGTTAACCGCTTCAAATTAAATCGCTCCCTGTTCATTTAACTGATTTGTCGGTGATACTATTTCCTTATAAAGCTCTTTATACTGTTTCGCTGACTCTTTCCAAGTATAAGCACCTTTATTTACATTTTTAATAAGCTGCTTCCATTTTTCTGTATCGCGATAGATTTCGAGGGAGTAATCGAGCACATGAAGCAGTTCATGGGCATTATAATTGGTAAAACTGAAGCCATTCCCTTCCCCTGTTTCCTTGTTAAAGGCGGTCACTGTATCTTTCAAGCCGCCCGTTTCTCTTACAATTGGAACAGTGCGGTATTGGAGTGCAATCAACTGGGATAACCCGCAAGGCTCAAACTTCGAAGGCATCAGTAAAAAGTCGGCACTCGCATAAATTCTCCGAGCGAGCTGTTCACTGAACGTAAGCAATGTTTTCACCTTATCTGGATATGCCCCTTCAAGATACGTAAAATAATCCTCAAACTCCTGCTCCCCGGTACCAAGAACAAGGAATTGAATATCTTCTTTTAAAAAGTCATCTATGATCCGCTGAACGAGGTGAAGCCCCTTTTGTTCCACAAGCCTTGTCACCATCACATAAAGCGGCCGATCCGGGTGATAAGTGAAGCCAATTTCTTCTTGAAGCAACTCGCGGTTTCCACGTTTTTTACTACGAGCTGTCCGGTAATTGATTGGCAGATGCGGGTCTGTCAGTGGATGATATTCCGTCGTATCAATCCCGTTCAATATGCCGATGACATCGGCGTCCCGTTCGCGGATCATTTGATGCAGCCCTTCACCGTAGTACGGTTCTTTTATTTCTTCCGCATAGGTTGGGCTTACCGTTGTAATTTTATCCGCATGAAACAGAGCTGCCTTCAAGCTATTAATCATCCCGTCCCATTCCATCCCCGCTAAATGTCCGCGGTCCATTTGAAAGAAATCTTCGTAAACATCTGTTGGCATCAGCCCTTGATATTTCAAATTGTGGATGGTGAAAACTGTTTTTAAATTCGGCAACGGCTGCATGACTTTCGCTAACAGGACGGCAAGACCTGCTTGCCAGTCATGGGCGTGCAGAACGTCTGGTGTGAAATCAATCAGGGGAAGCGCTGTAATCACCGCATGACTGAAAAAGACAAATCGCTCTCCGTCATCATAATAACCGTAAATACCTTTTCGACTAAAATAATAGTCGTTCGAAATAAAATAATAGACACAGTTTTCATGGGTTAACGTATAAAGCGCCGCCTGCTGTTTTCTCCAGCCGACATGAACGTCATATGTCGTAAGGTATTCCATTTTCTCCTGCCATTCCTCGCCGATCTCATCATAATAAGGCAACATCACCCGTACTTCCAGCTCCTCATGAGCTTGAAGAGCCTGTGGCAAAGAACCAATTACGTCCGCCAGCCCCCCAGTCTTAACAAACGGCACACCCTCTGAAGCAACAAATAAAACCCTCTCCATTTGCACTTACCTCCTATCATTGGGACATTGGGGTCAGAGCATTTGTCCCACCACTGGGACAAATGCTCTGACCCCAATGTCCCGCTAAACGATTTGTCTTTTTGCTACGACGTATGGTTTGTCGCTTGTGCCAATGATGCGCTGGCCTTTTTTCACATGGACGTCTTTATCTAAGATTACATTTTCGAGGTAGACATCTTCTTCAATTTTACAGCGTTGCATGATGATGGAATTTTTGATTGTAGAATGGTCACTTACTTCCACCCCTCGGAAAAGGATACTGTTTTCCACCTGACCATTCACGATACAGCCATTTGCGATAATCGAATGATTAACGAGTGCCTGAGCTTGGTATTTCACAGGCGGGTTGCTTGATGCTTTCGTCCGGATGAACGGTTTCGCAAATAAATTAATGAAATTCTCTTCCGTCAATAGTTTCATATTTTCCCGGTAAAAGCTTTCAATCGTATTTATAAACGCATGATATCCATCATATTTATACGCCCGGACGTCCAATTCATGGAGCTGGTCTTTGATTCCATCGGCAAAAAGATTCTCCTTATGGTAAGCGATGCAATAATTGACGATCTCCATCAGTAAATCCTTCTTAATGATATAGACACCCGTGAATACATTAGGATTCTGCTCATCATTCGTTATGCCGATTACCCTAGCGTCTTCCCCTTCTTCAATCCGGAAATAAGCTTGATGCTCCGGTCGGATCTCATCAACCGGCGTATAAATTACCGTCACGTCCGCGTCCGTTTCAAGATGCTGGCTGAACGCTTCTTTATAATCCGTATTCGCAATGAACTGACTGCCGCTAACTAGGACATGATTCGCCTTCCCCCGATTAAAATAATCTCGATTATTATGGAAAAAGCTCAAATCACCACGTGAGCGATCACTAGGATCATTCCAGTCCGGCGGTAAAATAAATAACCCGCCATGTCTCCGGTCGAGATCCCAACTTTCCCCCGACCCAAGATGATCGAGCAGGGAGCGATATTTATGCCGAACAAATACTGCCACTTCCTCCATTCCAGAATTGGTCATATTTGATAAAGCAAAATCGATCAGACGGTATCTTCCGGCAAATGGAATTGATGCATTATTGCGGAAGTAGGTGAGTTCATTGAAAACATGATATTCCTGATCAAGATTAATTAGCCCCATCATCCGGTCCATTAGTTCATACCCTCCATTTCACTAAAATGCTCCCTTATATTTTGCTGATTAAGGACTAATGGTTCTGCGTGCTTCGTCGCGTAAACCTGCACCCCGTCCGGAACCTCCGTATTTTCCATGACGATAACCCGTTCCAGGACGACATTTTCTCCGATAGTCACTCCAGGATGCAGGATCGATTGATGGATTGATGCATGCTGTTTTACGAGCACATTTCGGAAAAGGACGGAGTTCGATACATCTCCATAGATAAAGCAGCCGGTATTAATGAACGAATTTGTCACCCTCCCGGTTCCTCCAATATATTGCGGCGGGAAATTGGCTTCATTTGTATAGATTTGTTTACTACGGTCTTCTCTTGCTACTGAAAGCGGACTACCGGAATCTTCGTCAAGTAAATCCATCGTTGCTTCCCAGTAACTCTGAATCGTGCCAACGTCTTTCCAGTATTCGGTAAATAAATAAGCGAAAAGCCGTTTATCCTGACCAAGCATTGCCGGGATAATATCTTTGCCAAAATCATGGCTGGAATCCGGATCAGTCGCATCTTCTATTAAAAATTTCCGGAGTGTTTCCCATGTGAATATATAAATTCCCATCGATGCAAGATTACTTTGCGGATTAGCAGGTTTTTCTTCAAATTCATAGATTTCGAGTGTCTCGGTTGTATTTAAAATTCCGAACCGGGAAGCATCCTCCCACGGAACTTCAATGACCGAAATCGTTGCATCGGCATTCGTCGCTTTATGCTGCGCGAGGACAGATTGATAGTTCATTTGATAAATATGATCACCGGAAATAATGAGCACATATTTCGGATCATATTGATCGATGAAATGAATGTTCTGGTAAATTGCATCAGCAGTTCCAGAATACCAATCCCCTCCATGCTTGCCGGTTGCCGGTGAAAGCATCGTCACACCGCCATTCCTCCGGTCCATGTCCCAAGCTTTGCCGTTACCGATATGCTGATTTAAATTGATTGGCGAGTATTGTGTCAATACGCCAAGTGTTTGAATCGAGGAATTTGCACAGTTGCTTAAGGTGAAATCAATAATCCGGTACTTCCCGCCGAATGGAACAGCAGGCTTTGCGTTCTCATTCGTAAGTAAACCGAGGCGTTTCCCCTCTCCTCCTGCTAATAACATTCCAACACATTCTTTCAATTCGCATCCTCCTCGTCTCTTCTCTTAAAAATCATGACAGCAAGTGGTGCAACTTTTATTTTGATATGCTGCTCTAAGCCATGCCATTTCTTGGGAAAACTGAAATGTTCATCATTATATTGACCCGAACCGCCGAAAATCTCTGCGTCCGAATTAAAAATCTCTTCATAAACGCCTGGTTCCGGCACTCCAATTTTATAATCATAATGGACATTCGGTGTGAAATTACAGACGATAACGAGCTCTTCCTTCTTACATTTCGCCCGTCTTCTAAAGGCAATTACGCTTTGATCAATCTGATGCGGGTCAATCCAAGCAAAGCCTTCCGGTTCATGATCAAGCTCATACAATGCCGGCTCACCTTTAAACAGGCAATGTATAGCTTTGATATAATCGAACATTCCTTTATGTAATGGATAATCCAATAGATGCCAATCAAGCTCCTCTTTATCCTTCCATTCTGAATAGAGAGCAAGCTCTGCGCCCATGAACAATAACTTTTTCCCCGGGTGGCTGAACATATAACCAATGAGCAATCGTAATCCGGCGAATTGCTGCCACTGGTCACCAGGCATTTTGGATAATAAAGATTTCTTTCCGTGGACGACTTCATCATGCGATAATGGCAGCAAGAAGTTTTCCGTGAATGTATACATGAAGGAGAATGTAACGAGATTATGATGCCACTTGCGGTAGATTGGATCCATCTCTATATATTCAAGCATGTCGTTCATCCAGCCCATATTCCATTTGAAATTAAAGCCGAGACCACCAAGATAAGTCGGCGCGGTGATGAGCGGATAATCTGTACTGTCTTCCGCCATCATGAGCGCATTCGGCCGGTATTGGAAGACTGTTTTATTCAATTTACGAAGAAAGGCAGTTGCCTCGAGATTCTCTTCTCCCCCGTAAGAATTAAAGATTTTCCCCTCGTGCTCGGGCCGGTCAAAGTTAAGATAAAGCATACTTGCAACCGCATCGACACGGATTCCATCTATATGAAATTCTTCCAACCAATAAATGGCATTCGAAACAAGGAAGCTCTGTACTTCCGGACGTCCGAAATCAAAGGCTAGGGTACCCCAGTTATGTTTCTCCGCTTTTTTCAAATCACGGTATTCATAGAGGGCTTCCCCGTCGAACTGACGTAAACCGAAATCATCTTTACAAAAATGTCCCGGCACCCAGTCCATAATGACACCGATCCCCGCCCTGTGGCAGGTATCAACGAACGCTTTGAATTCTTCCGGGGTGCCGTAACGGGACGTGACCGCATAATAGCCGGTTATCTGATAGCCCCATGATAAATCAAATGGATGCTCTGCCAATGGCAAAAGCTCAATATGGGTAAATCCGAGATTTAATACATATGGAATAAGTGTTTCTGCTAGTTCTGTGTAGGTTAGATGATCACCATTCTCCTTCAATTTCCATGAACCAAGATGCACTTCATAAATGGATATCGGAGAGGTATAAGGATTATAGGTCCGCATCTCTTTCTGCCAGGCAGTATCCTTCCACTCATAGACTTCTAGAGAAGGTGTCAATGAGGCAGTGCGTGGACGGATTTCCGCTTGCCCGGCATAGGGGTCTGCTTTTAGAATCATTTCGTTGTCTGCTGTAGTTATATGGTATTTATAAGCAGTATTAGGAGGTATATCGCTGAAGAAACCTACCCAAATCCCTTCGTCATTCAAGCGCGTCAACTCATGAGTCTGTCCCTTCCATTCATTGAAATCCGCTGCAATAGCGACACGCTTTGCGTGAGGAGCCCAGACAGCAAATCGAAAGCCTTCCGCACCTTCCCATTCAATGAAATGGCAGCCAAGCAATTGATACACTTGATAATTCGTTCCTTGATGAAATAAATAAATTGCATCTTCATTCATGCCATACAACAACATTCACCTCCTTTATTACAACAGAAGATTATCACTAATTCAAGATAAAGGCAAGGAAGATTTTGAATATTTTTTATACATTTTTGTCGAAACCTAGCGAATCGATGAAAAAATATAAAATAATATTCGTTAATTCATAAAACCTCATCCCTTCACCGTTCGCATGATGTCTAATACTATAGTATAAATACGGTTATATGATTGACGAATATCAATATTTTTGGAAAGACAAAATAAATTTAACAAAGCTGTAACAAGTATTTTCACAGTTAACTGTCTATACTAAAAGGCATATATTTGTTTAACTGTTTATCACGTATTAACGGTCTGTAATACCCCATCCTCTAAACATGAGGGAAAACCAATATGTGAAGGGGGTAAACAGTCCGTAAATACCTGATTCTGTTCAACTAACATTCAGTGGAAAGGGAAGGATTCCCCACTGAATGAAGTTTCACTTTATTAAAAGGGTTACGATGCTGCTAAGGCGAGCGATAAAGGAGGCAGGTTCATGAGCAATTATACGGCATGGATGGATGACGTTCATCTCATTACAATTTCAGTTGATGAGCTGGACCCATTAAGAAAGAGGCTTGATACTCCACCGATCATCTATTGGGAGAAAGAACAAACCTATTTTCATACTGAGTTCCATCAAGCACCAAATCCACATACCCTACATTTCTCCCATCAAGAAGCACTTCCAATTGGCGAGGAATTGACCTTATTATGGGGAGAAGCGGAAATCCCTGTCTATCCTAGAGACATTGTCCGGAAAGAGGCTTTTGATGAAAGATATAGCGCACCCGACACGACATTGGGACCGATTTGTACGGAGGCTGAAGCAACTTTTCAACTATGGACTCCTGTTGCAACTACCGTGGAAGTAAATGTTGACGGTAAGTTGTACCCCATGAACCGGACCGAGAACTTCGTATGGACGCTTACATTAGCCGGCGATTGGCACGGTTCACCTTATCATTTCGAAGCATCCATCCACGGCAAAAGGGTACGTGTAAATGACCCGTATGCAAAAGGCATGACCCCAGACAGTGAAACTTCTGTTTTGATCGACCTTTCCCGTACGATGCAATTGAAAAACACGAAACTTCCTGTTCAGTATCCGACAGACGCAATCATTTATGAACTTCATGTGAGGGATGCAACGATTCACCCGAACAGTGGTGTGAAAAATAAAGGCCGATTTTTAGGACTCACGGAGAAATATACGACAACGGAAAATGGATATTCAACCGGGTTATCCTATCTAAATGAATTGGGTGTGACCCATGTACAGCTTCTCCCTGTTAATGACTATGCCCGCGTTCCTGAAATGGAACCAGAATTAGGATATAACTGGGGATATGACCCGCTTTACTTTCAAGTACCTGAAGGCAGTTATTCCGTTCTTCCCGATCAGACACTTGCCCGAATTAATGAGCTGAAAAAGATGATTCAAGCATTCCATGAAGAAACAATTGGAGTCATTCTTGATGTTGTATTTAATCATGTCTTCGTTAGGGAAGAATCCGATTTCGAAAAATTAGTTCCTGGCTATTACTTCCGTTACGATAACGAAGGAAACCCGAGTAATGGAACCGGTGTCGGGAATGACTTTGCCTCGGAAAGGAAAATGGCAAGGAAATTTATTGTCGATACGATTGATTATTGGCTAACAGAATATAAAGTTGATGGGTTCCGTTTTGATTTAATGGGGAATATCGATATCGAAACAATTCGGCAAATTAAAGAACGCTGTCTGCAAGAAGAGCGAATGATTCTTTTACTCGGAGAAGGCTGGGATTTACCAACCGCACTAGATCGGGAGAAAAAAGCGATTACTGCCCATGCAGCTCAATTAAAAGGGATTGGCTTCTTTAATGATTATTTTCGAGATACTTTGAAAGGAAGGCTATTTGACACCGGGGACAAAGGCTTCATCAATGGATCCGGGCGTTTTCATGAACGACTCGGCGACCTTGTGAAAGCTGTGACGTTAACGGAAGGAATTAGTAACCACGAAATTCAGCAAAGCGTAAATTACGTAGAATGCCATGATAATCATACCCTTTGGGATCGGCTTGCCCTTACAAATAAAGAAGACTTTTCCACACGGAAGAAAATGCATCAACTGGGAACAGCACTCACATTGCTTAGCCAAGGTATTCCCTTCCTTCATGCCGGGCAAGAATTTTTCCGGACGAAATATGGAGTGGAGAATAGTTACCTGGCCGGAGATGCTATCAATGCAATGAATTGGACCCGTCGGGAAACAGAGAATGAAACAGTTGAGTTTGTTAAAAAACTGATTCAGTTGCGGAAAAATCATTCCGTATTTCGTATGCGCAGTCAAGAGGAAATCGCCCAGCGCCTGCACCTGTTAGAGGGACATAATCCATTATTTGGCTTCACCTTACTAGAAGATGGAAAAGATATTACCATCTTCATCAATCCTACTCGTGAAGTAAGGCATATACAGCTTCCAGCACCAGGCAATTGGAAAGTTACGGTTACGAATCACCAAGAGAGACCGGACAAAGTTGTTCAAGGTGACTTGTTCCACGTTTATGAGTATGAAGTTGCTGTACTGGAGAAAGACCGTTTTTAGAGTCAGCTGGTTTTTATTATACTACTGGAAATTGAAAGTATTAGAGAAATGAAAGATTAGAAGGTTTCATATGGTAATCGGCCTCGGAGCAATCGGGGCCGTTAAAAACGTAGAACTAGGGCGAGCGAATACTGAAATGCAGCATCATACCGGTCCGGATACGATTATTCTTTCCCTCCTAACGGTGTTTCCAGTGAAGAAATAATTGAGATAAGACTATTAATAAGATAAATTAATATTTGAGCTATATACTATTTTTCTGTATGATTAAATCTATACTATTTTGACAAAAAGAGGAGGATGTTCATGGATAACCCAATTAGAATAGGCATTTTAGGATACGGTAATTTAGGACGAGGTACAGTAAAAGCTGTTAAACAATCCTCCGACATGGAAATTGTAGCGGTATTCACAAGAAGAGATCCAGCAGATCTAGAGTTGGAGGATGCCTCCATTCCGGCATTACATATTGATGAAATAACCGATTATCAGGATAAGATTGATGTGATGATCCTCTGCGGTGGTTCAGCGACAGACTTGCCAGATCAAGGACCAGCATACGCTCAACTGTTTACGACCGTTGATAGTTATGATACCCATGCTAAGATTCCAGATTACTTTGAAGCTGTTGACGCAGCAGCGAAGGAAGGTGGCAATACTTCCATTATCGCAGTCGGCTGGGATCCGGGTCTATTTTCTATCAACCGGCTTGTAAGCGAATCAATCATACCAAATGGGGAAACGTATACGTTCTGGGGGAAAGGATTAAGTCAGGGACACTCCGACGCTGTCCGCCGCGTAGAAGGAGTTAAGGCTGGTGTCCAGTACACGATTCCGTCGGAAGATGCAATGGACCGCGTTCGCAGTGGAGAGAACCCGACATTGGAAACAGCAGAAAAGCACCGCCGTGTCTGCTATATCGTGCCAGAAACTGGCTATGATGAGGCAAAAATTGAGCATACGATTAAAACGATGCCGAACTATTTCGCGGATTTTGATACAGATGTTCACTTCATTACCGAAGAGCAACTGGCTAAAGAACATGCGAAAGCACCTCATGGCGGCTTCGTGATCCGCTCCGGACAGACTGGAGAAGACAATAACCAGCTAATCGAGTTCTCACTCAAACTGGACAGTAACCCGGAATTCACTTCAAGTGTGCTTGTCGCCTATGCCCGCGCAGCATACCGCTTGAACCAAGCAGGCACGACCGGAGCCAAAACCGTATTCGATATCGCACCAGGACTCCTCTCTCCACGCCCGGCAAGCGATTTAAGAAGAGATTTATTATAATATTGAGAGGCAAAATCCCAAGTCTTTGTTATGACTTGGGATTTTTTGTCACGCATTAACGGTCTGTAATATCCCCACTTCTAAACATAAAAGAAACCCAACATATGAAGATGGGGATAAACAGTCCGTAAATCTCTGATTCTGTTCAACTAACATTTCAGTGGGGGATAAGGAAACCCCCACTGAATGAAGTTTCACTTTATATTCGATAAATTAAGATACGATCGTCGGAATCATTTTTGTAGAAAATATCAATCGTTATTTCCTGAACTAATTCAAAGCTCGTATTCTTTTCCAGATAATAAATATATTCCGCATGCGGATAGTAAATCAGAAGATCGATCGAACGCGGATACTCCTCCACCGACTTTAAAATATTATGGACGACTTTTTGAAAAATCTTGACCGAAAATGGATTGAAAAAATAGAACCGATTATCCTCTGGTGCAATTTGATACTCTTGTGCCGGACAATTTAAAAATTCAATCCTTTTTAAACGATCCGGGTGCTGCATTTGATAGCCTGCTAAATTCTCAATTGCATCTGCCAATAAGTCATCCTCCATTTCCACACCTTTCACCGAAGCACCGGTAAAATGATGAAGATAGAAATTAATCCGCCCTTTCCCGCAACCGAAATCAACAAAACAATCATTCTCCGTTATTGGATAATGCTCAATCAACGTTTCCAATGTTTCATAAGATGTCGCTTCATATGGATTATTATGGTAGGAAACAGGGAGCTTTACAAACCTGTTCGCTCCCGTGCGGATCCCAAGTAATTTATCATACTTATATTGTTTCAACATTATCTTCCCTTTTCTACTTCTGCCGCTGAATCATGATGCTTCTTTTCAAATTCTCGCATTACATCGACCAGTAATTCTACCCCTTCCACCGGCATTGCGTTATAAATGCTCGCCCGCATACCGCCAACGGAACGATGACCTTTCAACGTTTCAAGTCCCGCCGCTTTTGCTTCTTCAATGAATGCAGCATCAAGCTCTTTGGATGGCGTGACAAAAGGAATATTCATAAAGGAGCGGCTTGCCTTGTCTACTGGAGTCGTGAAGAAATCAGACTCGTCCAGAAAATCATAGAGAAGTTGCGCCTTCTTTCGGTTCTTCGCCTCCATCGCTTCAATACCGCCAAGACCTTTTAACCATTCAAATACGAGGGATGCCATGTAAATGCCAAAGGTTGGTGGTGTATTATATAATGAATTGCTTTCGCTATGTGTCTTATAATCAAGCATAATTGGGCAATCCGCCTTCGCTTTACCGATTAGGTCTTCACGGATAATAACAATTGTAAGCCCAGCTGGACCAATATTTTTCTGAGCACCGGCATAGATGATACCGAACTTATTCACGTCAATTGCTTCAGATAAAATATTGGAAGACATATCAGCAACTAACGGAATGTTGCCTGTGTCCGGGATATCCGTAAAAGCGGTCCCTTCAATCGTATTGTTCGTCGTAATATGTATATAATCTAACTCCGGATCAAATTCCACCTCGTCAAGATTAGGGATATAGTTGAACCCGCGGTCTGCACTTGAAGCGATAACTTCCACTTCACCGAATTTCTCCGCTTCTTGGATCGCCTTTTTCGACCAGGAACCAGTATGGACAAAGCCCGCTTTCCCATTTTGCATCAAATTCAGCGGTACCATGGAAAACTGTAGCGTCGCCCCACCTTGGAGGAACAACACTTTGTAATTATCCGGTATATTCATTAATTCACGTAAATCTTGTTCTGCTTTCTCAATCACTTCTGTAAAAAGTTTAGACCGGTGACTAAGTTCCATAACTGACATTCCAGAATCCGCATAGCTTAATAATTCTTTTTGTGCTTTTTCCAAGACTTCTAACGGTAGGATGGAAGGCCCTGCTGAAAAGTTATAAACACGCTTCATTCGTTCTCGCCCCTAACTATTTTCATGTTCAACATTCGGATTTTTCAATATTAACCTTCATTATAATCAATGCCCTTGCATGTTGCAAGCGGGTAAACGAACGTTTTATAGCACAACTGATTTAACGTACGTAAACATTCACCTAATTTCCCAATCCACCGCAGCTCGTCCATTTGCACTCAAAAATTCATTCGTTTCCGAAAATGGTCTACTGCCGAAAAATCCCCGATTTGCTGAAAACGGACTCGGATGCGGCGATTTAATAATATGGTGGCGCTTATTCGTAAGGAATATTTCCTTTTCCTGGGCATGTTTTCCCCATAAAATAAACACGACCGGATCTGTCTTTTCATTGACGAGTTGGATTACTTTGTTCGTAAAATGCTCCCAACCTTTCCCGCGATGAGAAGCTGGCTGTTTTTCCCTTACCGTAAGTACCGTGTTCAACAACAACACCCCTTCATCAGCCCATTTTTTCAAGTAACCATGGGCTGGGGGTTCGATTCCTAAGTCACTTTGAAGTTCTTTATAGATATTTCGTAAAGAAGGGGGAATCGCTACACCCTTTTGCACAGAGAAACTTAAGCCATGGGCTTGATTCGGTCCATGATACGGATCTTGTCCAATCAGAACAACCCTCGTATTCTCGTAACTTGTGTAATGGAGGGCATTAAAAATATCGTCCATATCAGGATGAATCTTGTAATTCTTATATTCTTCTTTTAGAAACTCCCGTAATTCCAAGTAGTATTTTTTCTGAAATTCCCCTTCAAGCAAGGGGGCCCAATCATTTTTTAAAATTGTCATCAGCTAACCTCCTGTCAACTCCAATCAAAAAACCTTCGGAGCATCCGCCAGAATACACGCGGGATATATAGAAAAAACTCAACTATGAACATATACCAATCAAGCTGTTCGATACGCTCCTCGGCTTTTCTACTTTTCTTTTTCAATTCTTTCCCACTCATTACATACCCTCCATCTAATTTACCACGTATTAACGGTCTGTAATACCCCCACTTTTGAACGGGGACGGAAAATCCCAGTGAATGAGTTTCACTTTATCGTAACAAATGTCATCAGTACAGCAGTAAGACCGACTAGAATAACCGCTGGGATTATAAATATGCGTCTGAAGCGCAACCAAGCCGCGTCTCGAACAGTTTTCTCGATAGGTACGACACTGAAGAAATGTTCATCGAGCATTTTTTCATACAATCCTCTCAGCCAGGAATTATACGTCAAAAACAATGAGAACGTAATGAAAATCAACCATTTCAACCAGATAATTGGAAGTAACGTAATTGCAAATAAGGTGACGCCGATGATTTGGAAATAGCTTTTAAGATAGACTGTATGTCGCAGGAATCCTTTTAAGAGCATTTCCAGAAGGCCATTTTCCGGATTTGTTTCTTTAAAAATCCTTCTGCTATTTCTAAAGAGTAGAGGCCGTTTCCCGAAACGAATTGGAGGCTTCTCCACCTCTTTCGCCATTCCGAGCATTAACTTCGCATAGCGCATCCGCACCTTGACCTCGTTATTCACCTCTTCAAAAAAGTAGCGTTTTGCCGGAACCATAACGTAATAATTCCAGACGGTGAGAAAAATGACGCTAGCAGCACTTGCTATGAAAAGGATATCGAGCGATAGGTACATGACAAGATTGCTGATGAAAATAAAGAGAACAGCAAGCAAAATCCAACGCTTCACTGGGTGGCGAATGATTTTTTTCACGGTAGATATAAGCAATTGATAAGCTAGGAGAAAAACAAACAGAAAAAAGATTTGACGCACACCAAGCCCAATCAGCTGGATAAGCCACGGTAAGGTAATAACGAGTAATACCACGGCCAGCCCTATCCTCTGCAACACAGAATATGAAAAAGCCGTGGTCCGTAAACCACGATATAACTTGGGCCGGTCAAGTAAAAACAATTGATCTGCTTCTTTCATAAACATACGGAATTGGACAATCGTCAAGAGAAGTAACATCAACCAGATAATCACCGTTCCCGGCAATATTTCCGGCCAATAGGATGCGGTATCCTTCCAGATATCAATATAAAAAAGCACCCCGAATATAAGGAATGGAATAAAAGCATAGAACCAAACTATCCAATCGATGAACATTCCAAGTATCTTCCGCTGATATTTTATATCATCAATTAATCGTAATTTAAATAGTTTCCTACCGGTCATCTGCCTCACGCTCCGTCAATATATGAAAACAATCGAATAAAGACCCTCCCTGCAGTCCGCTCTTACGCTGGATGTATTCCAATGTACCGTCCGCAATCAGCTTTCCGTGTGAGATAAGCAAGAAGCGGTCACAAATCTTCTCCGCTGTATCAAGTACATGCGTCGACATTAAAATGCCGGCACCGCTCTCTTTTTCTTTTGCAATCATATCAAGGAGCTTCCGGACCACTTTCGGATCTAGCCCCATAAACGGTTCATCAATAATATGCATATTCGCTTCCTTTAAAAATGCGAGCATAATCATTGCCTTCTGCTGCATGCCTTTGGAGTAGCTTTCAGGATAATGATGCACCACATTTTCCAGTTCAAATTCTTTTAGCAATCCTTGCATTTTCCGAGTGAAATCCGCTTCGTCCGCTTCAATCGTAGCTAGAAGAAAATGAAAATGTTCCATTAGCGTCAAGCCAGGATAAAAAAAGGGGCGTTCCGGTATGTAAGCATAATTTTCAACTTCGATCTCCCCTTGCACGTAATCAATGACGCCGAGCAAGGATTTAATTGTTGTACTTTTCCCAGCTCCGTTCGGTCCGATTAATCCGACGAGCTCGCCTGGATGAACATTAAATGTAATATTTTTTAAAACTGGTTCATTTTTACTGTAACCCGCTTCTTGGATCTCGCATCGTAACATAAATGAAGCCGCTCCTTTCATTTCTATTAACTAGTACGGCTACTCATCGCTGAAAGTTTCATGCTTTTCACGTATAATTGAGGATATTGCAGTAAAAGAAAGGATGTTGCTCACATGAATGCTTTTGTACTTTTGGTTTTTGCAATTATAAGTGAAGTGTTCGGCAGCTCCTTTTTGAAGCTGACGAATGGCTTTAAAAAGATACTACCAACACTCGGGGTCATAATCGGATACGGAACCGCTTTTTACACTCTTTCTCTCACGCTAACCGAATTACCACTTAGCTTGGTTTACGCAATTTGGGCTGGGATGGGAACTGCGCTAACCGCCATAGTTGGAATAGTCGTTTATAAAGAAGTATTTAATATGAAAAAGTTAACAGGGATCCTGCTCATCATTGCCGGAGTTGTCCTATTGAATATTTGAAAGCAGGTATTAGGATTTTGAGCGAGGGATTGGCTTTTCATTGACCGAATGAATGAGGATCGTTGTCGTTCAAGGGATTAGGGAACTTCTAACTGACGGAACGAGGAAGAGTTGCTGTCGTTCGAGCGATTAGAAGGCCTTTAATCGACTGAATAAGGGAGATTCTCTGTGTTCCGGGGAATTAAAGATTACAAGCTACAAAAACAGAGCGGTCTAACTGGGACAATTGCTCTGACCCCAAAAAGAAAGTTGGTGTTAGATATGAATGTGAAGGGTTATAGTTTCCTTGTTGTTTCGATTGTTGCTGAGATCTTTGGTACGCTGATGCTGAAGCTCTCCAATGGTTTTACGTTGTTGTATCCATCGCTTGCAGTCATTTTCGGGTATGGGCTATCTTTTTATTTTCTCGCTCTTTGCCTGCGTTCCGTCCCGCTAAGTCTCGCTTATGCGATTTGGTCTGGAGCTGGAACTGCTTTAACTGCATTGATCGGCTTTCTTTTCTGGAATGAAGCATTCCACCTCGCCAAGCTACTCGGCATTATTCTCATTATTGGAGGTATCCTCGTCCTGAACACAAGTGACACAGCACACAATAAAAATAAAACAAAAGAAAAAACCATTTAAAAAATGGGGCAATCAATGTACTGAACTTGATCGCCCCATTCCAATTTTTAATTAATTCCACGCATATATTTCTTCAATTTAGGTGCCAGGAATAATAAACAAATTCCTAACAGAATGGCAAAACCACCAATGGCTCCGAAATAAATCGCCTCCGTCTCCACTGAATAAAAACGTACTACTTGCGCGTTGATTGCCTGTGCGGAAGCGTTTGATAGATTCCAAAGACTCATCATCTGGGCCGCAAACGCAGCCGGCGCAAGTTTCGTGGATGCAGACAGTCCAACCGGAGATAATAACAATTCACCGATTACGACGAGGAAGAAACTCGCCACAAGCCATAGCGGGCTAACGAGAGATTCCGTTCCGTTAAATATAGCTGGGAAAACCATAATAATAAAGGACAAACCAGCAAAAATTAACCCAAGCGAGAACTTCTGTGGTGTACTCGGTTGACGATCACCAAGTTTCACCCAGAGCCAAGCAAATACTGGAGCAAGTGCCACAATAAATAATGGGTTGAGTGATTGGAACCACGAAGATTTCAGTTCAAAACCTAAGAAACTTAACTGTGTCCGTTCGTTTGCATATGTTGCAAGAATATTCGAGCCTTGTTCCTGAATCGCCCAGAACATCATTGCAGCAATAAATAGCGGAATATATGCCAATAACCGGGAACGCTCATCATCGGTTGTCTTCTTACTGCGGTACATTACAAAAATGTAAATAGCAGGAATAATAACACCTGAAATACTAATAAAGAATATGACACGTTCAATTGTTAACCAGCCACCGGAAAACCCTAACCAAAGAAACGCCGCGATGGCAACTCCACCAAATAAAAATCTGCGTGCAATGCTGCCTTTTTCAGTAGCAGATAAAGGGTTCGGTACTTGCATTCCCGCAAGACCCATATTCTTCTTCCGCGTGAATAAATAGACAACTAAGCCCGCGAACATACCTACGGCGGCTAAACTAAATCCAAGGTGGAAACTATATTCCTGTCCAATTGTTCCGACAATTAATGGTGAAATGAATCCACCCATGTTAATTCCCATATAATAGATACTAAAACCGGAATCACGGCGTGAGTCTGTCTTGCTGTAAAGTTCCCCAACCATTCCACCGACGTTCGGTTTCAATAAGCCTG
Source organism: Oceanobacillus sp. AG (assembly GCF_009746545.1). Lineage (NCBI taxonomy): Bacteria > Bacillati > Bacillota > Bacilli > Caryophanales > Bacillaceae > Oceanobacillus > Oceanobacillus sp. AG. The sequence goes on along the minus strand of NZ_WOWT01000023.1, from coordinate 44,318 downwards.
TCCCAATAATGATAAAGAGCATGGATAATAGCAATGCGGTAAATCCACCAGGCAATGATAAAATAATATGACCAATCATAATCAGAACTCCACCGTAAAATACGGTCCGGTTCATTCCTAGCAAGCGGTCGGCAATCCAACCACCAATTATTCCAGACATATATACTAAAGAACCGTAGATAGCCATAATCGAGTTAGCTGTTGTGCGGTCCAGCCCTAGGCCACCCTCGGTTATTTCATAGTACATATAGTAAAGTAGAATAGCGCGCATCCCGTAGTATGAGAACCGCTCCCAAAACTCGGTGAAAAACAATGTTGATAAACCTTTTGGATGCCCGAAGAAACCTTTTTGAGGCACGGTCTTCAATATCGCATCCCGTTCTTTAGAGTCCATTTGCTGTTAATCCTCCTCTAAGTTGTAAATATTTCTAAGACCCCTTCAGTTTTCTATCGGTACGTTATGATTGGTTTCTTTCTGAAATATCATCCGATACACCAATCCTTTATATTTTAAATCCAATAACAATGCAATCGCAAGCCCAACGAAGGCAATGCCGCGATACATATTTTTCCGTTCTGAATTCATCCTTTTCCCTACCTTTCACTTCAAGGCTGTCTTAGTAAAATAACATTCCTATTTTATCATTTTTTATTTTTACTTACAATTGAGTAATTTTTGTAAATGTACTGGACTTTCCTACCTGCCTAATTTTTCAATTTACTCTAAACTGGCTTATACTACATATAGATTAAAAATAATGGAAGGGAGAAGGAAACATGATTTATGATAATTCAATTACAAAAAAACTTGGCATAACCTATCCCATTATTCAAGCAGGCATGGCGGGAGGGATAACGACACCCGAGCTCGTTGCCAGTGTCGCAGAAACCGGTGCGCTTGGTACGCTTGGAGCAGGTTACTTAACACCGGAAAAAACGAAAGAAGCCATCCAGAAGATCAAGCAGCTCACCCACAAACCGTTTGCGGTGAATTTATTTATTCCAGAACACCCGACTTTTTCCGATAAAAAAATTAAACAGGCCAATCAGTTACTTGCTCCTATTCGTAGGGATTTAAACATGGAAGAGCAAATACAACTACCTGAAATGAACAAGGATCTTTTTGAACAACAAATTGAAGTATTAATCGAAGAAAAGGTCCCAGTTTGTAGCTTTACCTTTGGACTGCCCCCTAAGAAAATTGTCCGTCGCTTAAAAAGTGAAGGAATAACATTAATCGGTACAGCAACAACGGTAAACGAAGCACTTGCCAATGAAGAACAAGGTCTTGATATGGTCGTTATGCAAGGGAGTGAGGCTGGCGGACATCGGGGGACATTTCTTGGTAATTTTCAATCCGCGATGATTGGGACGATGGCACTTGTTCCACAAGCAAAGGACCTGGTGAACATCCCGATAATTGCCGCAGGTGGGATTATGGACGGACGGGGGGTACTGGCCGCTCTCATTCTTGGTGCAGAGGCTGTACAGATGGGAACGGCATTTGTCACAACCAAAGAGAGCGGCGCCCATCCCCTCTATAAACTAGCGATTCGTGAAAGCACTGAAGAGGCAACAACCGTGACAAAAGCCTTCAGTGGAAAACCTGCAAGAGGGATACGAAATACATTCATTCAGAGCCTTGAAAATAGGGAACATCATCTGCCGAATTATCCGATTCAGAACATGTTGACACAAGAGATTCGGAAAGAAGCAGCAAAGCGAAACCGTCCGGAATATTTAGCTCTATGGTCGGGTCAACACCCACGTTCCAGCACGGACAAACAAGCAGAGGACCTGATTCAATCCATCCTTTCACAAATTGAAGACCTTATGGGTAACTTAGGTCTCTAAGTAAGGAAAAAGAGGGCGGCTTTACGAAGCTGCCCTCTCTTTAATAGCTCAATGCCTGTCCTGCATCAAATTTGTCGATACATTGCTGTGTACGCTTCATCTGCTTATCTAGGGAATAGCAAGATGTCGTAAGTGATAAAGACGTCCCGTCGACAAAATGTACTTTGGATTTATTCAACACAGACTTCTCACTGATATCCTCGATACTCTCGATGCGATGATAAAATAGCCATATGCAGTCTGGGTGTGAAGGTGACATGGTAGGAATCGCATAGATACCGAGGGCTGTATTGATCGGGAGAGGTACTTTATATTTAAAACCTAATTTCTCTCGAATTAATTGAGTACTTCCTTCATAAGTTAAGAATGTTTTAGAGGCGCTTTCTTTAATAATGTCAAACGGGGGCTTTTTTACGTAGTGTTTCCCTTCAGAGGTTAAAACAATGGTGTCATAATGTGTGCTTCGCCCCGGAAGAAGTGCATTGTCATTTTGCGTAATGGTGTAGTTTAATAAATTTTTTTCCAATTGAATAACTCCCTTCCCGCCTAATTCATTAAGTACTTTAGGCTAGTTCTTATTGCATATTTGACACCGATTATATGAGTATTGGGAATTATTTGCAAGCCAATTTGTGTGTGCAAAAAAATAACCAGCCAAGATGCTTTTCTTAGCTGGTCTACGCTTATTCATTCAATTGCTGCTCAGCAAATTTCCGATATAAATCATGAGTTGCAATCAACTCTTCATGTGTGCCTAAACCGGTTATTTTTCCTTTTTCAATAAAAATAATTTTATCGGCGTTAACAATGGTAGATAACCTGTGGGCAATCACAAAGGTTGTGCGCCCTTCCATCAGACGGGAAAGAGCTCGCTGAACAGCGTGTTCCGACTGACTATCCAAGCTTGCTGTTGCTTCGTCAAGCATCAATATTTTTGGATCGCGCAGGAAAGCACGCGCAATATTAATCCGTTGCCTTTGCCCTCCAGAGAGCTTTACTCCGCGCTCCCCGACTTCCGTAGCAAGACCATCTGGAAAGCTACGGATAAACGTCGCTGCATAAGCCATCTCTGCGACCCGCCATAAACGATTATCCGGAATTTTCTCCGCATCATCCAAGCCATAGGTGAGATTATCACGAATTGTTCCAGCCATCATTGCACTTTCCTGGGATACATAACCGATCTGGCCCCGCCAAGATGCTAGAGAAAGCTCACGAATCGGGGTATTCCCAATTCGAATCTCACCGCGGACTGGTTCATAGAAACGCTCAAGCAAGCCGAATAACGTCGTTTTCCCACCGCCACTCGGACCAGCAAAAGCGATCATCTCTCCTGGATGTGCTTCAAACGTGACATCCGCTAGCACCACTTCTCCTTCGTCATATCCAAAGGAAACGTCATCAACGTAAATTGATTGCGTACTAATATCCCTCGTGATGCCAACCTGTCCTTCCTCTTCTTCCAAGTCCAGAATTGCAATAATCCGCTCCGTCGCACCTTTTGCCTTTTGAAGTTCTGTGAAAAACATCGCAAACGATGTAATCGGAAAGATGATTTGAAAAAGATAAAGTAGAAAAGCAACGAGCGAACCTGTTGACATCGTACCTTCCGAGACACGGATACCGCCATACCCGATAATCACGACAATGACAAACATCATAATCGTATAAATTAGCGGGCCTATCAAAGCAAATACTTTCGCTTCTCTTAACCCTAAGCGGTACAATTTACGAATCCCTGATTTACCTTGGTTTTCCTCCACTTCTTCCGCGGTGGATGATTTCATTAAGCGGACTTCACCTAACGTCTGCTGGATATTTCCGGTGAATGTCGCCGTCTCATCCTGCATCTTTTTTGAAATCTTCGCCATCCTTGAACCGAGCGGCATCATAATCAAGAATGTTATCGGAACTGCAAGCAGCATCAGCAAGGTCATCTTCCAATCCATAATAAGCAGAATAACAATCGCTCCAATAATCGTAATGATACCCGTGATAAACTGCGGAAAATGGTTGGAGATTAAATCTTTTACTATTCCCGTATCATTTACGACCCGGCTTACCGATTCGCCGCTCGGTGTTTTATCAAAATAACGGACTGGCAAACGAAGCAGCTTAAACCACATCTTTTCCCGTAATCGAGCGACAATCCGCTGACCGACTGCGGCTAAAATATAAGTCGATAATCCATCTATAACCGCCTGGAGAATAAAAACGACTATGATTGTAATAATTAGCGTCGTACTAAGTGCCTCCAATGTAAATCCATCAACCAGCTTCCTTGTTAGGAGCGGAATGGCAAGGTTCACAAGCATCGTCAGCATACTTCCGATTAATCCTGCCACAAGTGCCCACTTTGAAATCTTTGTTGATAGGATTAGTTCTATAAATGGTTTGATTCCTGATTGTTTCTCTTTCATCTGCATTCTCCTTAATTGTTAGAAAATCACGGAGGAAATTTTTAATGATCCACGACTACTTTTCCATTTACCGTCTGGATCTTAATAAGATTTTCCCCATCTCCAAACGTACGATGCTGGCTACTACTCCCAAAGATAATCGCTTTTCCGTTGACCACTTCAACAATAATCTCTGCATTATCAGGTTCTTCCTCTACCTGAACATTGATCTTACCATTCACTGATTCGAGGTCAACTGGATGATCTAAGCTTTTTGCCTCTACATTAATCGTACCATTCGTAACTTCAGCCTTTAGTTCTCCCGATATATTCACTGCACTTATTTTCCCATTTTCAGACTGAATTGTCGCGGTTTGTGTATTAAGATTCTCTAAAGACATCTTACCATTTGTCGATTCGGCAGAAATGATATCACTGTTAAGATTTTCAATCCTTACTTTCCCGTTCGCAGTTTTTGCTTTCAAGGAATCATAATCCTTTTCCGGCAAGTAAACTCTTGTCACCGCTGATTTCAGCGAAAAGTCGAAACTAAAGAACTGAAGAACTTTCTCCTTTATAGTCACTTGAAGTATCCCGTCTTCCACTTCCGCCTTGTAACGATAACGAGAATTATTTTTCGTATCCTTTATAAATTCAACCTTTGTCACGTTGTCAGTTGTCGGTACGATTTCAATAGTCGAATTATCCGTCTCAATTACGACATCTGAAATGGTATCTGTGAAGGTCCTTTCCTCTTCAACCGTTTCGCCAGCACTAAGAGATGGATACGTGAACAATGCCCCGCCAAAGCCAATTACCAACAGTACTACCGCAATGAGTGCGATTCTTCTGCGATTAAGCATACTTCATTCCACCCTTCACCATTCTGACGTTAAATTGAAAATATTTCACAAACCAATGCTTCATCCATCCCGTAACGGCGTACATACAGATTCCAATTAATAATCCTGCCCCTGTTAGTCCGATGGAAATGAATATATTGAATGGCTCGAATATCTCGGGATAAATAAGTGTGTTAATCAGAACACCAACTAGAGTAAGTGAGAAGGATACCGCAACAACCCAGCCCGCAAATAACAGAGACGCAAGTGCGATGAGTGGACCTGCAACAATCAACAGATTAAAGAAACTTAACGAGATAACTGCCCAAAATGCGCGGAAGAAATTTCTTGTCGTACCACTTTCCTGAACAGCGTCCACATAATATACCGCAGAAAGTTCTTTCCCGAGCTGTTCTGGTGAACCGAGTGAAGAACTGATTTCTTCTTCTGTTTTACCATCCGCAAGTCCATTTGAAAAATATTCCTCGTAATCATACAAAATATCATCCCGTTCATTTCGTGGAAGTGTTAAAATTGCTTTCTCCAACTTGCTTAAAAATTGTCTCTTATCCATCATTTATATCCCCTTTCCTTCTATTAGGTAATTAACACCTTCCGTAAACATCCACCATTCCTCAAGTAATTCCTGAAGATACTCATTACCTTCTTTCGTTAACTTATAATACTTCCGAGGTGGCCCTTCTGATGACTCTTGTAAATATGTTGTTGTGTAACCTTCCTTTGTAAAGCGCCTTAACAAAGGATATACCGCACCTTCCGATAGTTCTATATGACGAGAAATATGTTGTACAAGTTCATAGCCATATTGATCTTTCTTATCTAAAAGAACGAGCACACATAGTTCCAGCACACCCTTTTTAAACTGTACATTCAACCCGCTCACTCCCTTGATGTATTTAGGTATTATATATTATATAATACTATATTGTATATGTTACTGTTCAACAAATAATAGCAATTAAAGTATAGCATTTCCCTTTTCACCTGTCACTAGACCTGAAGCATGATTTCCGCATACAACTTGAGACTTAGCAAAACAGAACGAAGAAAAAGCCAAGACAAGACCAGGAAAACTGCTCATATAACTGAACTTGATGTCATGGCTTTACTTTAGCCAATATGGTAAAGAAATAAAGATATAAAAAATGGCACATTCAGTTTTTCTGAACGTGCCACTCTAATTATTGCAAACGTCTTATTCTTTCTTCCAAATCCGGATGAGTAGAGAAGATGTTCGATTTTTTCTTGCCATTAATTTTGAGCGTGGCAATCGAAGTATCTTCTTCTGTTTTAATGCGGTCACTGTAAGCGCGCAATGACTCTAGCGCATGTCTCATTTTATCTTTCCCTGCAAGATCAGCCCCGCCCCGGTCCGCATGAAATTCTCTGTGGCGAGAGTAAGCGAAGACAACAAGACTTCCTAAAATAGAAAACACTAGCTGAAAAACAATAATCGCGATAAAATGGACGATCGGAGCAATTTCTTCTCTTGCAAAGCGCGATGCGATAAAAGCCACAATCCTAGCAAGAAAAACGACGAATGTGTTAACGACACCTTGAAGCAGGGTCATTGTCACCATATCTCCGTTTGCTATATGAGCGACCTCATGAGCAAGCACACCCTCGATCGCAACATCATCCATTTCTTCCAATAAACCGGTTGAAACAGCGACAAGTGAACGTTTCTTTGATGGTCCGGTCGCAAAAGCATTCACTTCTGGTGAATCATAAATCCCAACCTCAGGCATATAGGTTAAGCCTGCAGCTCGCGATAAACGATGAACTCTTTCAACAAGTTCCTGTTCATATTGAGTAGCCGGTTGATCAGGATTGATAATCCGAACACCCATCATTCTCTTTGCCATCCAGCGCGAGATTAACAGAGAAATAATGGAACCGGTAAACCCGATAATCGCACTTAAGATAAGTAGTGTACCGAAATCAATTCCATTTGTTGTATTTAAATAATTCAATCCACCTGGTATTAAGTTAACGATTATACTAATTGTAAGTAGGACTAAAACGTTCGTAAGTAAGAAGTAAAAAATCCGCTTCCCCATCTTCCACACCCTTTATCTTTGATTTTCTTTTCTCAATTATATAGGGTATCACGTGATGCTACAAGCAGGAAGTACAGATTTAAGCAGCTTTTTCCTGCCATACAAGTAATAATAGATTGGCAAAGCTAGAGAAGGGGAAATACAGCATACGTGACGCCTTATCAAATTGAACGGGCCATTCAAGTGCGGTTCCTGAATGGACCAATTTTTAGGTTGCGATAAATTTTCAAAGTATAGTAGATAAAGGGAAAGAATACGAGAATAATCATCACTTCTACACCGAAACCAAGCCCATTTTCTTTCCCTAGCCCATTTTGAATAATATCGTAGTAAACACTCGCAAACGTCAGACTGATTGCCAAGTTAGAAACTGCTAGCATTCTTGCAGTATTTCGTTTAACGGTATGGATCTCACCTTCCGTTAGCTCTTCCTTTTTCAAAAAGGGAATATTCATGAATTGCAGACTGTCCGCTTTATCCGAACGAATGATTAAATAATAATTCAACACAAAGCAAAGCAGAACGGTATGGAAGTTAAGCAATATCAAGCCGAATAAAGTACCCTTATGTCCCCAGCCATCCGCTTCTCCAGCCATATTAAAATGAATGGGAATCTCCGTCGGCAGCTTGCTATAAGAAATAGAAACATAAGTTATCATGCTGAACATCACGATGAATGTCAGTAGATCAAGTACAGGCGAATAATACTGCCGAATATTTCTCCACATGAAATCAACCTTCCCTCATGTATATATCCAATTATAATACGAAATAGAGCCCGATCGAGATTCATGGATGCAAAGGAACTGCTGATCCCTTTCATTTAGCATAAGTGAAACTTTCATCTGTCTCTCATCCTTTATCCGCGAAAAAATCTTCCATTGAAATACTTTCTTTAGAATCCAGTAAGATTACTTCTACCTGCTCTCCCTTCTTTGATTCTTTCCTTCCCTTTAAGAAAACAATCAAGCAGTCCGCTTCAGCAAGAGAAGAGACAACACCTGATTTATCCAACCCGCTCGGAGTAGCAAAGAGCGTTCCATGCTTCAGCTCGAGCTTGCCACGTACGAAACGGTCAAACGGATTCTTTTTTAGAAAGTCCGCCCCAAGAATAGCCGTTGTTCGCGGTGAGAAAGGGTGCCTAGCACCTAAAACCGCACGGATGAATGGACGCGCGAGGAGTTCAAAGCCGACGTAACAGGCAGATGGATTCCCTGACAAGGCAAAGATAAGCTTCCCGTTCTTTTCCGCCACTGTCGTCACACTTCCCGGACGCATTCCGATCTTATTAAAGAGCACATTGGCACCGAGTCGATTGAAAATCTCCGGCATAAAATCATAATCACCTACAGAAACTCCACCTGTGGTAATCAGGATATCCACCTTCTTCAAGTTTGTTGTGATACTTTCAAAGTTCGTTTCCAAGTCATCGCTTAGTTTCCCAAGATAAATTGGTTCTGCCCCAGCCCGGAGTGCTTGAGAATGAATCATGTAGCCGTTACTATTTCTTATTTTCCCTGGCTCTAGTGGGTCATCCAAATCCAACAATTCACTTCCCGTAACGAGAATACCTGTCGCCGGCCTCTTTCTAACGGGAACTTGCGTGTAACCGAATGTCGCAAGCAACGCAATAACACCCGGATTTATATACTTTCCAGCTTCAGCAACAACCGTCCCTTGCTGCACATCTTCCCCAGTAAAAGATATATTTTTGTTCGCCTTCATTGGTCTCCGAACTTGTATATGAGGATTATCGTCTATTTTGATTTCTCTCACAGCTTCAATCATAATAACTGCGTCACAGCCATCAGGAATTGCCGCACCGGTCATAATGCGGACAGCTTCTTTTTCCCCAACCGTTCCAGAAAATACTTGCCCCGCACCAATTTCTCCCACAACCTTGAGCACACTCGGATTATGGGTTGTTGCTCGAGCAGTATCGCTTGAACGTATAGCAAATCCATCATAGGGCGAGCGGTCGAACGGTGGAACCGGGTGATCGGCAACTAAGTCTTCCGCCAGATAAAAACCGGTTGCCTCAAGTGGAGAGAGGTATTCCATTTCACCCGGATTTGCAAACTTCATCAATCTTGTAACCGCTTCCTGTAATTGAATCGACTTTCTTTCAAACATTCCGACACCCCCGTTTCCTATAATTATAGCATACGCAATGAAACTACCTCCAAGCGTGGGACAGGGGGTCAGAGCATCTGTCCCATTTTTCGTTCACTCTTCTTCCTCTTCCGCCCATACTTTAAAATCAACCTTTGCCTCAAGTTCCCTTTGAATGGTCCCATCAGAGAACGCTGTAGTAGCGGTCACCGTATAATATCCAGGTGGGAAATCCCGCCGTTTTTTAAAATCTTCAATAAATCCCGCATACTGCTCACCATCATCTTCAAAAGAAAAGACTCCTTGCTTTACATACTTCTCCCGGTACGGCTCCCCAGCTGCAAGCTTCGTCTCTATATGAATATCCTGCACAGCAAACGGAAGTTCATAGTCCCGTACCTGTTCCTTGATCTCAAATAATACCGCTGAAGAAGCATGGGCAATCTCGACTTCACCTTCACCGATATATATAATTTCTCCATATAATTCCACTTCTTCGCCCGCTTCATATTCCTCCTTGCCACTTACAAGCCGGAACACAAAATGGTCTTCTATCGTTTCATCAAACGTTTGTTTAACTTCATAGCCCTCTAACCCTTCATTTGTCACTTCATTAGCTGCCCTGCAGCCTGCGAGTATAAAAAGGAAGCATAATAACACAACTCTCATTTTCATCAAGCAAGCCCCTCCCCTGTAAAATTAAAATACATTACATAGTAAGACGGTTATAAGCCGAAATAGGTTTCATTCTTAGCTAACATCATAAGTAACCAACCACGCGTATATATGTTAAAGTAGAAAGAGACATCTTTTACGAGAAGAAAGGATTGTACAAATGAGTAAAACAGTAGTACTAGCTGAAAAACCTTCTGTCGGACGCGATATCGCTCGTGTTCTGCAATGTAATAAAAAAGGGAATGGGTACCTTGAAGGACCCAATTATATTGTAACTTGGGCCCTCGGTCATTTAATTACGCTCGCCGATCCGGAAGTGTATGATGATAAATATAAAACATGGAAGCTAGATGATCTTCCAATGCTTCCACCCCATTTGAAATTAGTTGTAATTAAGAAAACTGGAAAACAGTTCCAATCCGTTAAAAGCCAGTTGAACCGGAAAGATGTGAAGGACATCGTTATTGCAACGGATGCTGGGCGCGAGGGTGAACTTGTTGCCCGCTGGATCATCGATAAAGCAAGAGTCAATAAACCAATTAAAAGATTATGGATTTCCTCTGTCACAGATAAAGCGATTCGTGACGGATTCAAGAAACTGCAGCCAGGTGATAAATATAAAAATCTTTACGCCTCCGCTGTTGCTCGCTCTGAAGCAGATTGGTATGTTGGCCTGAACGCAACCCGTGCTCTTACAACGAAATTCAATGCTCAGCTATCCACAGGGCGGGTACAGACACCAACACTTGGCATGGTTGCGGCAAGGGAAAAAGAAATCAATGAATTTAAACCGAAAACCTACTACGGTCTGCAGGCGAAAGCTACCGGTGGAGTCACGTATACGTGGCGGGATGACAAAAATAATTCCCGTATTTTCCAAAAAGAAAAAGCAGACAAACTGTTCCAATCCTTAAAAGGTGAAACACTGACGATTGAACGAATCGATAAGGCTGCCAAGAAAAAATATGCTCCGCAACTTTATGATTTAACCGAGTTGCAGCGAGACGCAAACCGACTATTCGGATTTTCTGGTAAACAAACCTTGTCAATTATGCAAAGCCTTTACGAGCATCATAAAGTGTTAACCTACCCAAGAACCGATTCAAGAGTAATCTCAACGGATATTGTTCCAACATTGAGCGAGCGGCTCGAAGCATGTGGAATTGACCAATATGCCCGAGAGGCTCAGATGATTCTTAGAAAAGGGATTAAAAAGCTCCCGAAGTCTGTCGTGGATAACTCGAAAGTAAGTGACCACCACGCCATAATCCCTACTGAAGAGCCGGTCTATTTGTCTAATCTCGATGCAAAAGAACGCCGCATTTATGATTTAGTCGTCAAACGTTTTTTAGCTGTCTTAATGGACCCTTATGAATATGAACAAACAACAATTCATGCAAGGATTTCCGGAGAAGCTTTTACAGCAAACGGGAGAATCATTAAAAACCAAGGCTGGAGAACACTTTACGATCGGAACTTTGATGAGGAAGATTTTGATAATCAATCCCTTCCAAATGTAAAACAAGGAGACACATTCACAAATTTCACCCTCAATCTAACGAACGGTGAAACAAAGCCACCGGAACGATTTACTGAAGGCGCCTTGTTACAAGCGATGGAAAATCCCGTTCGTTATATAGACGCAAATGAAAAACATCTTGCCGGCACGTTACAGAAATCAGGTGGGATCGGTACTGTCGCAACACGTGCGGATATTATCGATAAACTCTTTAACAGTGAATATATGGAATTAAGAGGTAAGCATATTTTCATTACGCCGAAAGGAAAACAATTGCTTGATCTCGCACCGGAAGATTTACGCTCCCCTGCTCTAACCGCTGAATGGGAACAGAAGCTGAGTCTTATTGCTGACGGGAAGCTGAATAAAAATAAATTCATCGCAGAGATCAAAGATTATACAAAAGAAATTATTCAGGAAATTAAAGCGAAGGATGCAACATTCAAACATGATAATATTACCGGAACGAAATGTCCGGATTGCGGTAAATTAATGCTTGAAGTGAGGAACAGACATGGTCGCATGCTCGTCTGTCAAGATCGTTCCTGCGGACATAAGAAGAACATCGCAAAACGCACCAATGCCCGCTGCCCGAATTGCCATAAACGCTTGGAACTGCGCGGGGAAGGCGAAGGTCAAATCTTCACCTGTTCTTGTGGTCACCGGGAAAAACTTTCCACCTTCAACAAAAGAAAGCAACAAGAGAAAAAACATAATGTATCGAAACGAGATGTCAACAAATATCTTAAAAACCAGGACGACGGCTTTAAAAATAACGCCCTCGCTGAACAACTCGCAAAACTTAAAAATAAAAAATAGCACAACTGGCACAACAGCGCCTTCCCCAGTCACACTACAATCGGGACAAGGGGTCAGTGCATTTGTCCCACTGCACTACAAAACCCCGTATTGGATTTTTTCCAAAACGGGGTTTTATCACGTATTAACGGTCTATAATACCCCCATCTCTAAACAAAAGGGTAAACCAAAATGTCAAGGTTGGGGGATATACAGTCCGTAAATATACGTTATCTTTTTCCATTCATTAAAATGTAAATAACATAATGATGAAGTAACCAACCATTGCTACCAAGCCTACTGGTACAGCAAATTTGGCATACTCAAGACTTGTAATCTTCAATTTACCCGCAGCAATGATGTTCGGGATATTACCAGGGATGAGCATTCCACCACTAATCATCAGCCCCATTAAAATAGCTCGGATTGTCGATCCATCCATTGCAGGGCTAATTTCTGCAGCCGCTAATGTAGCGTTATCCAAAATCGCTGATAAGATGTTAATCCAGTACAAGATCAACGGACTTAAACCAAGTAAATATTTTTCAATAAACGGCTCAAATCCAGCACCTAAAAATGTTAAAGCCATAACAAATAAGTAAATCTTCGCACTTCGGATAACAATTTCCGAGTAAGATTCAGCCTCTGAGTCATCTGCTGAGCCTGATCCGTCGTACTCACCAGGAACTTTGACGGCAAAGGCTGCTGCAATACCAAAAAGTACAACAAATGGAATAACAGAAGAACCGACCAGTCTTAGAAGATAAAAGAAATCTTCATTAAGTTTGCCAACTGTAATAGTTGATAACGGTTCACCAATTGGTGTCAGTGCAGCACCAAGACCAATCGCAAAACAAGCTAAAATAACAAGTCGAATTTCCGATTTACGATCCAGTCGTAAAATAGCGACAATCGAAGCAAGAATAATTGCGGCAACAATCGCTGTAATAATACTGGAAATAAGACCTAAAATAATAACAAACAATGCAATGAAAACACGATATGGCATCGCTTTACTGATTGAAAGTGTCCCTTTCTCAATTGGACCTTTAAACCAGCGGAACAAAAGACCTGCAATTAAAACAGCTATCGTAATGTTAATCGGGTGCACCAATGCTTCTTTAATGAGTGGCCAATCCAAGACTTGACTAACGAGTACAGAAGCTACCCCCATAATAAACAGGAATATTTCCAGATTTTTTTCCACCAATTTTGTAAATGGCAGAAATAGAACTAAAAGTAAAATAATGATTAATCCTACAATCATGAAGAACTCCCCTTTTCACATAATTCCAATAGTTTTCTATCTACTTCTTGCATATCTTATATGTAAACTGCTAAATGACGAACTCACATCATACAAACCTAGCCCAGCTCCCCCCTCATCACTTATTTTAATAACACAAATAGGAGTCTGAAATGGGCATACTACGCCCTTGGTGACAGACTCCTCCTTGGTGGTGCTCTTATCAACTTTTTGGCTACTAATAGTTTAACTTACTTCGTCCAAAAAATAAAGGGCAAACTATAAATTTATTCGAAAAACGTATCTTTATGACACGAAGGGCCCTAATTCTTGCCCTATAATCATTCGGAGCTACCGCGCGCTCCTAAACGCATGCTTGCGCTTTTGGTTTTATATGTGTCCCTATTTTTCCTTGCATGGCTTGGTCGGCTTGATCAAGGGAGCAGATGATGGCGCGTTTTCCGGTTTGCGCGAATTTGATTGCTGCTTCCATTTTAGGCCCCATGCTGCCTGCTGAGAAGTGCCCTTCACTTACATATTTATTCGCTTCTTCCAACGTAACTTCGGTAAGTATTTCTTGATTAGGTTTCCCGTAATTGATATATACATTTTCTACATCCGTTAAAATCATGAACAAATCTGCATTGATTTCTTCTGCTAACTTAAAGGCGCTGCGATCTTTATCGATAACAGCATCGATCCCTTCATACGTTCCATCGTCTTTTTTTACAACAGGAACACCACCGCCACCACTCGCAACGACGATTGTTCCCATTTCCGATAATTGCTGGATCGTATTAGATCCGATAATCGACTTCGGTTCTGGTGAGGCTACCACTCTTCTCCAACCTCTTCCCGCATCTTCTTTTACCGTCCAGCCTTTGTCCGCGCTTAACTGTTTAGCTTTCTCTTCCGAATAGAAGACACCAATTGGTTTAGATGGATCGTCGAAGTCTGGATCATCAATTGAAACTTCCGTCTGGGTTAACATGACTGTAACCGGAGTTTCATTATTTAATTTTAGCAGTTCGTTTCTTAATGCCTGTTCAAGCATATAACCTATAAATCCTTGGGATTCCGCACTGCAGATAACGAGTGGCATGGATGGAACAACATGCTTTGCTTCCTCATTCTGCCTCAAAATGTTACCTACCTGGGGACCATTCCCGTGCGTAACGACGACCGTATGTCCTTTATTAATAATCCGTGCAATGACCTCTGCACTTTTACGGACATTTTCAAATTGTGTTTCAAAGGTTGCTTCTTGCCCTGGTTGTAAAATTGCATTTCCACCTAACGCAATAACGATTCTTTCTCCCATTGTGTTTCCTCCTTAACGCCAAGAGACCAAGCAGGATAAAAAACTTATGTATCAAAATCCGAACTGTGACCCATTGACCATGCTAATTGATTTTAGTTTATACCCCGAATTTTGTCAGAGGATTTTTCCTTTAAGATATAGAATATCATAAATTCCCTTCATGCTTAATATTTTTTTGGATTTTTTATGGAAAAAGGAATAGTTGGTTGGAATGGAAGTGCGAAGGTGGAAATGTTTCGAACAAAAAATCCACAAGCTCTTGAATCAATACAATCTAAGTCATAAGATGTGTGGAAAATGATATCCCATAAGTGGACAAAGAAAGAGAGGTTAATCTTTAGAACCTCTCTTTTTAATTTTTTATTTACTTGTCATAATAATTTCCGTCTGGATTGCTGTTGCATCTGTAAACTGCTCAAGTAACTTTCGATATTCCGCTAACCACTTTTCCAATTCTTCTTGTTCCAGGTGGAAAGCATAGATTACACTCATAACCTCCCGCTTTCCCTCCTGAATCATTGCCCGTTTACTATCGCTCGTAGGATTGCCAAAGGCTCCCTCTTCATCAAATAACACGGGCAGGTTTTCAATATTAAGATTAGATTTCCCAATCCCTTCATAGCGTTCACCTGCTGGAGCCGGACGCAATTCAATCTCTCCTTTAAGAGCATGTTTATCATAAGAACCAACAGAATATCCAGAGCGAATGGAAATTAAATTATTGATTTCCACTACATTATTGATTTTATATAAGCCATTTCCTTTCACAATCCGGCGCAGCATCGCTTCAGCCGCATTACGGTACTGAGAAGGAGATTTTCCTAAAGCTTTGTAAGCTTCCCGCGTCTCCCGAATATGAGGAATCTCTGCAATCTCGCTCATCTCATAGCGCGAACCAATCTCCTTTACTGTCTTATCAAAATAGCCAACTAACCTCTCATAACTCTTCTTCACATCAACAACATAACGAACAACCCCAAGCATCGCCCCAGGAATCAAAACCCTCACCATCTCACCCCCCCTATTGGGACAGAGGGTTGGGACAGAGGGTCAGAGCCTTTGTCCCATTTTTACCTCTAGTTCTTATATTGCCATAAGTTTCAGGACCGGGACAAGGGTCAGAGCAACTGTCCCACCAAAAGTGGGACAAGTGCTCTGACCCCAATGTCCCGATGTGTATTCTTAAAATTGTTCTTCTTCCCAGAAATCCAGGCTTTCATCATGAGTAACTTCCTGTTTCATCTGATGAATCATCCATTGGTACCCGTATGGATCAATAAATATGGCATTGGTGATACCGTAATCCGGGAGTTCAGTCACTGGCTGTATTTCAGTACAGCCCGCTTCCAATGCTTTCTTATATGTTGCTTGAATATCTTCAACTAATACATTAAACCAGATTGTCCGCGGATCATCCGGTGTCGGGGCTTTCAACTCGAAGGTCGGATTTTCATCCAACATATGAAAGTGGACGTCATAGAGACTGAAGACAACCTCATTCTCTCCTTTAGGAAAATCAGATATTTCAATCGGTTCCACATCAAAAACCTTTTCATACAACTCCAATGCCTTCAGACTATCTGTCACGACCATATCAATTTCTACGCCGCCAATCATACTGCACCCACTCCTTCTTATCTGTTCTTACCAATTAAAATAGATAAATCAATCGTTATTTCAAATTGTTCCCGTTTTCGTAAATTATTAATCGATTCTTTGTCTGCATTCCAAGAAAGAGGTGACATTTTAATTAGATCATTGAGTTCCACTTGGTTTAGCGACTTCGTATATGTCAGTTCCTCCGTCTTCACATCAGAAAAATGCTGCTTGAAAAGTGAAATCGTCTCTTCATTCGTAAAGGAATGCTTTCGCTCATCTAAAATCGCCTCACGCAGTTCAATTAAATAGTTCTTACCTGGGACCACTTTGATCATTAATCCATTCTCTGCTAATACCCGTTTAAATTCCTGATAATTCGCTGGAGACAATATATTTATAATGACATGAAGGGCATCATTCTTGATCGGTATGTTTGCCAAATCACCAACAAGCCACATCACCGTATCACATTTACTTGCAGCGAGCCGAATCCCTTCTTTGGAAATATCGATACCAATTCCAGTCACTGAGCCCTCCTTTTGATCTAAAGTTTTCGTTAAATGGGACCCCTCTCCAGCTCCCGCGTCAAGCAGAAGGGCACGAGAATGACGTTCAGTTTCTGCCTGGATTACCTCTAACAACCGTCTATGTAAGGGATCGTATAAATTATGCTTCATGATGATGCGCTGCCTAGCAGCAAATAATTCCTTGTCATAATTAACCTTCATTGAACGGGTCAGCATATTGATATACCCTTGCTTGGCAAAGTCAAACGTATGCCGATTCGAACAAATCATACTTTTATGATCTACAACTTCTACCTTTCCGCCACATACTGGACAAATAAATATATTCGCATGCTCATTTAATAATAACGCAGCATTTTCTTTACGGGACAATCATACTCCTCCTATAGAAAGGCAATCATTTTCTAAATTTAGTTCACGTTTAACCTGTCCTAACATATTTTTTGAACTTGAAAACCCGCGGGTTTAAACGCGGGGGTTTCAAGGTTATTATAATGATAAACACTTTTTACTGTCAAACAACTTCTAATGTTCACCATCCACATATCTTCCGTAATCAGGTATCGCAATTTTATCAAAGTCACTCACTAAACGCGCCAGTCCTTCTGTTAGTTCCTGTCCCTCAACAGGGACTCCATGACCTGTCACTGCGACAGAAGGATTTAATTCTTGAAGTTTTTTCACAGATTCCCACGCTGCATTCCAATCCGTCGTTAAATATCTTGGAGGGCCATTGATTTCCAATTCTTGCGTCATTACCTTATATAAGGATTCTTGTTTCACCGTGACAAAGGTATCTGCTGCAATAAGTGCGCGATCTTCTTCCCGGAACAGTGCAATTTGTCCCGGTGCGTGACCTGGAGTATGCACCCATCTCCATTCCGGCATATGTGGAACTGTACCGTCTGAAGGTAAGGCTTCTACATGACTGCCTAAATCTACAGGGTCCGTTGGGAACATAGGTGACATTTTTGCAACAAGCCCACCCTCCACCGTCCCGTCCGGATCCGGATAGCTTTGCTTACCTGTTAAAAATGGCAACTCCTTCTCGTGAGCATATACTTTCACATCCCATTTCTCCACTAAATCAACAACAGCCCCAACATGGTCAAAATGGCCATGTGTCAAAATAATTGCTTTGGGCTTACTGTCCGCACCGAAACGCTCTTCTATTGCCTCGATTATACGGCCTGATGATTCAGGCATCCCGGTATCAATCAATACAAAATCATCCGCACTGTCACCAACCAAACAAATATTTACGATCTGGTTTGTATAACAATATAAATCAGGTAGAACTTTAACTCCTACTCCGCTTGCTATGGAATACATGGGAAGAAATTTATTCTCCATCGCATCGTACATATCATTTTCGCGATATCCGCTCATCAAACCACCACTCTCCTGAAATGTTCCGGTTTCTCGCTACTCGAAACCACCATGATTATTATTTGTGCAGACAAAAAAAATTATGTATAGTGACGATATCTTTATAAGCTAAAAGAAACGAAAAACTCGTAGCTTTTCGTTTCTTTTCTCCTTATTTATTGTCCATTCTCTTCCAGCCAGACTTGTTCCAGCACTTGTTTAAACTGAGCAACAGGCTGTGCACCCGATACCCCATATTTATTGTTGAACACATAAAATGGAACACCTTGAACACCAACTTGACCGGCTTCTTGGATATCCTGATTTATTTTTTGCGTATAGCTTTGATCCTGAATGCTCTCGCGTGCCGCTTTTGCGTCAACACCGACTTCAGCAGCTAAGCGCCCAATCGTATCTTCATCACTAAGCAGTTCCGCTTCAGCAAAATGCGCTTTATAGAAGCGTTTGAAAAATTCATTCCCTTTCCCTTGTTCTTTCGCATATTGGAAAGCATGGTGAGCTGGAATAGTACTTGAAAATTTCGCAGTATCATAATCAATGACAATCCCAGCATTATTTGCCATGTTTACAACGTTTTCAAACATTCCTTTCGCCTGCTCAACAGACGTCCCCTTTAAATCAGCAAAAGTCTCATGATAATTCTTATCAGGATTGTGAGCTGCGTCTGGCGAGAGAAGGAAGCTCTTATATTCGATTTCAACTTCACCCTTGTGTTCAAATTCTTCCAATGCTTTTTCTAAATGTGCCTCACCGATATAACAAAATGGACACATGAAATCAGACCAAATCGTAATCTTCATTATTTCTTCTCCTTCTCTTTATTCACCGGACCGCATATTCCAGTTTCCATATCACAGACGAATCCACCCGAGGCACCAAGCTCAAACCCTTCTAATTCTTCAAGCGGCTTCAACTCAATTGGCTTTAATTTTGGCGTTTCCGTTACTTTTTTATCCAATGCTTCCCCTCCATTGATTTATTAGACATTTAATAATTGTTCAAGCATGAGTTTTAATGTTCTACTTTTAGTATAGATTATGTTCGCCAGGTAAATACAGTAATGCGCTCAAAAAAGCTTGCCATGGGTTAACTGATGCAAGCTTTTATTGAATGTGATTTTTTCTAATTTCCATACCATCTTGGTTATAAAGTGGTGCTTTGTTTAAAATCATTAACTTTGATTCTACATTTTCCGTCTGACGATACTTCCAATCGGTAAAATATCTATTTATAAATTACTCCTTTTTTATCTTCCATTTATATATATGTTAAGACTTATGGCGTTTTTATTTTATACTTATTTCGTTTTCAATAAACCCATTTAGCATCTTTAATCTCCTGAAAGGTTTCATAAAAAGTATTATAAATAGAGCCGAAATACTGAAAAAACCAATTAGTAACGGTTGTATCCTGTTAATTGAAAAAAACAAAGCAAAACATAGAATAGCCACGATTACTCCAAATAAACAAACATAGATTTCAATACGAAATTGTTTTTTTGCTTTCATTGCAAATTCCTGCAAAGTAAGACCATCAAATATAACTTTCCGTTTTGTATCCTGAATATAATAATTATCGTAAACCATTTTTGCAATGATGTAGCCTATTATGAAAGCTGCTATGAATAATATAGTATTTACGAACGGTCCTTTATAAACTTGGTAAATACGATCAAGATACTGTGACCCAAGTAACACCGCCAGAATTACTAGATAAAACATTGCAAATGACTTTTTTCCATGTTGTAATTTATACATATGGCTATTTTCATGGTCATAAAAAAGAGTATACAGCTCTTTCTCTCTATAAAAAGGAATTAATTTATAATTCACCATTTCACTCCTCAAGACTCTCTTATCAACTAAATACAGAACCTAGATTACCAAAGAATCCAGAAACGGCTTCTCCTATTTCTTTAGCCGTCTCCCCTATATTAGAGGTGAATTCTTTTCCTAAATTCACTACACTACTCCCAAGCTCTAGTGCTTTATCTAGACTCTTTGTTATTATAAATCACATTAAAGAGCATACTTCCACCAATACGTTGATGCAATTGGTTTAGCGCAGACACCCATCCCTTTTCAAGTAAGCTGCATGTCTCGCTGAAACCTTTAAAGTCATGACCAAATCAAATCAGATCGAGTTTTGCATATTCTTCATTCCAGCTGCAAACACAATGTGTGCTCCTGCAATCATATACAATACGCCCACCCCCACAACTGGTAAAGCAGGGATCCCCAAGAGGATTAACGTTATACCAAGTCCCTTTACCGGCATGACAGAAACCCGTTTGCTGATCAAGAGACCTGCAATGCCTAAAACAATCAGGTAAAATAAAATTCCCATCCAGAATTGAAAAGCTGACGGATAACTGGCCATTTCCCATATAGTCACAATATATTGCTCCCCATTGAGAGTGATAGATACTGGTTTCACCATACTGATGAAAAGCATGACGCCTGCGATAATTAGACAAATCATTCCGCCGATTTTTGATAACAATCTTCCTGTCCTTAAATTCTTATTCCTCATTACATCTCCACCTTTATTTATGAATATCTCCTATTTGCCGATTGCTCTGCATCATCTTTCCAATGTCCTACGATTAACCCTCCACATACTAGGATTCTTCATTTTTCTTGAACATACCTGCTTCACGGAAAATTTTCCGGAAATGAATCGTCATCATCACCAGGCTTGCGGCAAAGAGAACATATCCCGTCCCAATCAAGTATGGGGCAGCGGTATAAAAAACAGACCAGTGAATATTGCCCGTGACAAGGGCATCGATATAATCATATTGATAGATTTGGAAAAAAATTAACGCACCGCCACCGATATACATCATCACCATCAACAAAATATAAGGGATTTTCGAGTGAGTATTTTTCTCAAAATCAACCGCAGCTTTCACCAGTATATGATTAGCCCCCTGCGCTTTCCTGTTCTTTCCGAATGAAATGATCTTCAGGAATAGATTGGGAATGAACACAAGCAACATGATAAAGATGGATATATATCCAATCGGAAGGTTATATAGACTGATTCCATTGATGAAGAGACTTAAAAAGGCTGTGAGTAGCACATATCTTGCTTTCATCCCGCACCTCCATTTCTGTCTACACGGCATACCTTGTTTCGATGTACGCCATATCGCTTTGTTGAAAAGAGCCTCACTTGCTGTGAGGCTCTATCAATGTCTACTGATCTACCGTTTCAAAGTTGAAGTTGTTAAACTCCATCACAAGGTTTTCCTGACTGATGGTGTTCATCACATCGATTTGCTCTTGTGAAGTGACTGGCAGGAAAATTGGTAATGCTGCATTAGTTTCTAACACTCCTGCATTTTCCTCATCCAATGTGACTGGGAAGTCCTCCCAGACCATATCACCTTCTGTGCTGCCTAACGTGATATCAAACGTTATATTTTTCACTGGTGAACCGAGCCGATTCACTCCCAGGAACAGCATTTGCTGATTCCCCTCCGCATCCTCCACCATGGAGACCGATAGCAAGGAAAAGTCATTCGGTGTACCAAACTTGGAATTTTCTTTAACGAATTCATTCAGCTCCTGATAGATCTCACTATTTTCAATCGTGACTCCTGCCTCTTCATCCACTTTCGTCACTTGTAATGTCAAATCTTCTACTTCTCCCTGATTCCCTTCTGATTGTCCGTTACTTTCTTCTACCTGCTCCGTGGTCTTTTCCGTCTGTCCGCTGTCGGATTCAACTTCTTCCGTATCTCCATCGGTACAAGCGGATAAGAATAATACTCCGACTACTAGGATACCAATTATCTTCTTCATACTTCCTATCTCTCCTAAGCTTCATTATTTATCAATGAAATAATGATATAAAATTTGGTCTAACGTTCCCTTTTGCACCTTTCCTTCAGCGAATGTCTTCACTTTAAAGAATCCAAACAGGCCGACGAAAAAGATGATGGGAATCATAAATATAATACAGCTGACACGATTCATGACAATCAGCCTCCGCAATTTTTCGTCTGCAATTTCATGTTGCTTCGTTTCTCTCAAAAAAGCCAGACAGGAGAACCAAGTGATCAGGTAGAATACTAGAATAATCGAAAAGCCGATACTTAAGCCAATCTTCAACACCTGGATGGAACCCTCATATGTATCCGGCAGGAAAACTCCTGTTAAAGCAGTAATAACCACCGTTAGTGCAAATATAATCGGAATAATGATGCCTAGACGGGCAGCCTTCCTGGACGATGTGATTAATAGAGTCCATAGTTTGCTTTCATCTGTCATCTTACCGGCTCCTTCTTACGCTTGTTTCTCGTGTCCCCCATTACTGAATGACCTGAATATCATCAATCCTGCCGGCGAGTTCTGTTGCCTGATACAACCGTTTCTCTTCTGGCATTCTTTCTGCCGGTATAAATTATGCTTCATGATGATACGCTGTCTAGCAGTAAATAATTCCTTGTCATAATTAACCTTCATCAAACGGGTCAGCATATTGATATACCTTTGCTTGGCAAAGTCAAACATATCCCGATTCGAACAAATCATACTTTTATGATCTACAACTTCTACCTTTCTGCCACATACTGGGCAAATAAATATATTCGCATGCTCATTTAATAATAACGCAGTATTTTCTTCAAGCATGAGTTTTAATGTTCTATTTTTAGCATAGATTATGGTTGCAGGGAATATAGTAATGCGCTCAAAAAGACCTTGTCAAGGAGCGAAAACTCCCTGACAGGGTCTACACAAAATCAAACTTATTTTAACTTAAATTCTGCTTTCTCCCCTTTGGAAATGTCTTCTCCTTCTTCATTACGCATTGGGCCAAGTTCCATCTCAAAGGATTTATCTTTCCAGATCGCTTCATACTGTTCTTGGTCGAGCAGGAAAATTTGTAGTAATTCACCACTGTCTCCAGATGGAATTACATCACTATTTGTATACGGCAGTAACATTCCTTCGTTTAAAGTCCATTGTTTTCCATCATTTAAGTGTAATGTGGAAGAAATTGAATTCTTCGCAAGGTCTTCATCATATCCATTTTCGATATCGAATTTAACCGTTAAAAGAACAACCTCATCTTCCTCGAAACGTGGAGCTTCTTCAGCATTCGGCACGAAATTCGTAAATTGGTATCCTTCAAGCGTAATTTTTACATCACCAAGCTCTTGACTTTCACCGATATCTTGCTCTTCTTCCAGCATTTCCTTGTCACCCATATTGTCTGCAGTTGCTTTATCTTCATAAAATCCTTGACTAGCTTTATCCGCTTCCTTATCCGCACTTTCTGCATCTAGTGGAAGAGTAAAGCGACCTTCCGAACCAATCATCGACGAGAAATCTTCTGGATCCGTTTGTGGTGTCGAAATTGCTATATCAACACTGCCCACATCAAGAATTTCTTCTAAACGATCTTCACCGATCGGATACGCATAATACCCAACAATTTTTTGTCCAGCTTCCAGTAGATAATCATTCGATGGAGACAGAATGTTCGGCAACTGGCTCTCTTCCGGCAAGAGGTCACGATTGTTATTGATATATCGATCTGTATTTATTAAATCGTACGTCGTCATATAATGTAAATCTTCATCTGTCGTGTTTTCAATAGTATATTGTGCAATAAGTACCGCTCCATTATTCTGGTCGTCAAACGGGATGCTGTAATCACGATGGAAGTCGAGCAACTCTACCAATGAATAACCATCTAAAGATACCGTAACTCCTTCCATTTCATGTGTCTGTGCTTCGTTATTTTCATATAATACAGTTGCTGTTCCTTCTGTTTCTTCTTCCATAAATGTAATGAGGTCAGCGAAATCACCATCATTTCCATCTGCAGATGTTTCTTCCGCTTCTTCCGCTTCTTCCTCTTCTGCTTCCTCTTCTTCCTCTTCAGGCTCTTCTTCTACTTCTTCCTCTTCTGTGCCTGTTTCATCTTCTTCGGCAGCATCAACAGTTTCTTCCGGCTCTCCTTCATCTTTATTTCCGCAAGCTGCAATAATTATCGCTGTTAGAAACATAACAACAAGTAATAGTAGTCGTTTCTTCATGAAAACCCCTCCATTGTATTGATACAAAAGCTATCTTACTACAACTGAAAGAATTGTCTATTCATTTTTATGAAATTAATCAATAAGAACCAGAAGTTTCCAATGCATCCGCTTCTATTATACCAAAGAACTCATGACTTATAGCTTATGTAACAGATGTAGTAGTACCAGACGTGGTTAGCGCTGACAATGTTTTTTATTTGCAATATTTTCTTTTTTAGTATGTTAAAGAAGAAAAAGCTCGCTCTAAAGTAATTCTTAGTGCAAGCTTTGGCTTATCTCCATTTATATTTTAATATCCATATTGCCAGTCAACATTATCTTCTAACCAGACAATCTTTGTAATGGGTCCGAATTCTACTTTTTTCTTATTGATTTCACAATGGACATGCTCCTTGGGCTTCTGATGCTTTATCTCCTCATATACCTCATGACCAATATTCTCCAATACCGTTACGATCTGATCGTCATTGATTAGTAATGCTGTACCTTTCATTTATTTGCACCTTCCTGGAAGATTTATTTGTTTTCACATCTTATTATATATGATGTAACTTCCTAAAACGCATCTACATTACATCCTTCACAAAAGAGTCATTTCTCCATCCAAAAAGTTGTAACAATTGCGGTACAGGGGGTCAGAGCATTTGTCCCACTTTTCATGTACTTTTCACGTCTCCGCTTTATTATTCAGCCCTTTTTAAAAGCTCTTGATAAAGTGAAACTTCATTCAGTAGGGGCTTCCTTCCCTCCCCACTGAATGTTAGTTGAACAGAATCAGGGATTTACGGACTGTATATCCCCCACCTTCACATGTTGGGTGGGCTTCCCTCATGTTTAGATGTGGGGGTATTACAGACCCATTAATGCGTGATAAATCGGATAATATTTTTCCCAATATTCTTTTCGGTTCTCAATCGATTTACCGTCGAGTAGAGCTTCAATCACGTCTAAACAAACATGCCAGCCGGTTAAATCTTTAGCTGTATGGTCGTCGATTTCGTACAAAAATTCCCTAAACGTAAGCTCACAGCCACCTGCTGTTTCCTTTAATTCAAAACGAACCGTATTCTTAGGTGGCCATGTAAAGGAGAATCGTTTATTCGTTTCTACATCAAGTATCTCAATTTGTTCATAGTTTCCATCGCCAAAATTAAAGTGAATGGCTCCTCCAGGTTCTAATGACTGTATTTCTAATTCAGCAAAACCATTGCTTTAGTTTTTCATTTTCTGTTAAGTATGCCCAAACTTCCGCTGCTGAATGGTTTAACCTTCGTACATATACAGCTGTCTTGACTTGGTCTAACTTTTCAATTCTTGCGATCACTGGATTAGCTCCTTTGTATTAATTAGTTCCTGTATTCTTATGTTTTTATTTTAACCGTAGATAATCATTTCATCCCAAATCAATATAGCTTATTGCTCACTCACTTTTAACGCGCTTCCTCCGCTTTAGCCATTGAACGAGCTCATGGATAATAAAGAGAACGATACCAATTTCCAGTGCATGATCTGCTACATTAAGAATTCCGCCAGAACGAACAATGAAATCTGTCACTTGCCCATGTAATAACCGGTCCATTCCATTCCCCACCGCTCCCCCAACAAGGAAACCTAGACTGATATCGATGAGTGGCCCTCTCCACGCTTCACTCCTTCTCAAATAAAAGATGAAAATCACAAATAATACGGAGATAATCCCGAAAGCTCTTGCATATCCAGGGAAAAAGCCACCTGCCATGCCACTATTTTCAATGTAAGTGAACTCGATTCCCGCCCAAGTCACTTTTTCATACAAAGCCAAGTTCATTCTGACAAAGACCTTCGTTGCTTGATCAATTAAAACGACAATAATAGTAATAAGGTAAAATAACATAAGAACCTACTTTCTCGGTACTCAATCAAAGAATTCCATATAAGGTTTGTCTGCTCGATAATAATCTAATCGCTCTTCCAGTGTACCTGTATGGAATTCAAATTTATGCCCGTCTGGATCTGTGAAATAAATGGATTTCTTGTCTTTCTTATCACGGGGACGCCCTTCCAAAATATGCACATTTAACTGCTCTAGTTTGTTATACATTTTTTCAAAATCCGCTTCAGCTATAGAGAATGCAAGATGTGTATAGGATTGGTGAATTTCGTTACGCGGGATGTCCTTTTCTTCATTCAGCGCTAGCCACATTCCGTTCAAATCAAAATAAGCAGTCGTTCGGCCTTTAACAAGTAATCTCGCGTCAAATACTTTCTCGTAGAAAACGATTGAGGTCTCCAAGTTGGAAACGGAAAAAAGTAAATGATTAAGTCCTTTAATGGACATTGTAGCACTCCCCTTCTCATATCTTCTATGTATATATAAAGCTTAAAACGAAGGTCTGCCCTTGTATCAGAGTATGACACAATAACAGACCTTAACGTTTAATATCTATTTAATCTCATCAACCTATTCGTATTATAACTAAAACAAGCAGTTAGTAGAATCATTTTGTATCACTTCTTGTAAAATGAAAACACAACTGGGACAAGTGCTCTGACCCCTTGTCCCAATTCACTAAATCATTTTTCTTTGAAAGTAAATATATCCGCCTAGGAAAAATATGATGAAGCTTCCTCCAACTACTGTTAGCACTTGTTCCCAGGGAACGAAGAATACGTCATCTGCGCTTCCCCCAATGTACATCATGGAAAAAGGTTGTGCCCAAGGGTAGAAGGGACCGAACCGTTCCGAGTTCACTGCTAATATCGTTGGTAAAGTGAAAATGACATTTACAGCAAATGGAGCGGCAAAGCTTTTAAAGACGATTGACATCCATAATTGCAGGGCGACAAGTGGAAATGTAGCAAGCCAACCGCCAATAATACTCTTCCAAATGATTTCCAATGGAAATGGGTCTGTAAATCCATTTATTATTCCAACGATATAAATAGCTCCAAGGTAAAGTAATTGGATTAGAAAAACAAGCAATAACAGGAGCACATATTTGGAAATAAATACATTCCCCCGTGTTACCGGTAATGCTAATAATTGTTTCCATCCACCTGCCTGATGTTCATACCTGCAAATGCTGCTAGCTAATACACCTGTAATCAATGGTAAAAATAATAGAGCATAAGTTAGATTCATTGATAGAACAGCCAAGTACCATTTATTAAATCCACCTTCCATAGAATCATAGTTAAACAGGGCACCGATGATAATCGCAATGAATGGACCAGCAAATATAATCGGTAAAATTTTTGACTTTCGCAATTTGTACCATTCAGACCGTAGAACAGCTCCCATCTATTTCACATCCCTTCTTGTGAAGTCGAGCATGCCCATGACATACAATAGGCATCCAACACCAAGACCTAACAATACATTTATCAACGGCTCATCCCATTGATTCATTAAGGACGGCCATTTCCAAATCATCCAATCTGGCAACATATAAGCGGAATAAGCAAAAATCACACCAAATATACCAGTTGTGATCGGCACCCCCTGGTTCTTACTGACCGTCGCAATCCATAGCTGTAATGCTAACACAGGCAACGCAGCAAAATATGGATAGAAACTATACTTCACCAATTCCCACCACGGAATTGCTTCATCAAATGAAAGGAAAATGCCAAATCCAAGTGTAAATAGCATTAATAAAATGGATGAGATGAACAACAGACAGGCAAGAATTGTAAACTTTGATAAATAAACCATCATCTTGGAAACCGGGAGAGAAATGAGCTGTTTCCAAGCATTGGTCTCATTTTCTATACTTGCTATGAAGGAGGTAAATATCGCAATACCTAATACAAGGGCAAGCGGGGTAAACACACTTATATTTTGTAAGTAATACAACCAATCATTCTCACTTTGCTGCAATAAATATTCTTTTCTTACACCATAATTTACCATCTGCAACGCAACGACCCCAATAGGTCCGAGAAACGTTAAAAACCAGAATCCTTTCCGCTTTATTTTCAAAAAGTCAGTTTGCATCATGCTGATCATACCGCTGAATCCTCCCTCGTCATGGAAAGAAAAATATCTTCCAGCGATCTTTTCTCTTCTTCCACCCGATAGATGGATAGATTCGCCTGCACGAGTAGTCTGACTGCCTCTGCAACCATTTCATTGGAACTTTCATGCAACATAATTAAACCATTTTCATGCTCCACCTTCATTCCATTTGCCAGCAATAAACGCCATGCTTGTTCCGCTTGACTAACTTTTAATGAAATGGCATGGCCTGCTAACGTTCGCATTGTCTCAATAGAATCTTGGAAAATCATCTTTCCCTTTGTAACAATACCTACTGTTGTTGCCATTTGGTCGATTTCAGTCAATAAATGGCTGGAAATAAGCACCGTCATTCCAAACTCTTCTGGCAGCCGTTTAATTAACTCGCGTATTTCAATAATGCCTGAAGGATCCAACCCATTCGTTGGCTCATCTAAAATAAGCAACTGTGGTTGATTTAATAAGGACATAGCAATGCCAAGCCGTTGCTTCATCCCGAGAGAGAAACCTTTCACCTTTTTGTCAGCTACTTCTGTTAGCCGAACAATCTCCAACACTTCATAAATTCTTTGCTTCGGAACCCCTATTATTTTTCGTAATGCTTCTAAGTTTTCATAGGCTGTTAAATGCGGGTAATAGGATGGGTTCTCAACTAACGAACCAACTTTTGCTAATATATTTTTTCGTTGTTGTTTTATATCTTGTCCGAAGATACGAATCCTTCCTGAAGTTGGTTTCATTAAGCCCAAGAGCATCCGGATCGTTGTCGTCTTTCCCGCTCCATTCGGTCCTAAAAATCCATAAATCTCTCCTTTTGAGATTTTCATATTCAATCCTTCTACCGCTAAGTCTTTTCCAAAACGCTTTGATAAGTTTGATGTTTCTACAATGTATTCCATTTTCTCACCTCACTTTTATCTTAAAGAATGAGGTTTAAAAACAAGGTTGGAACTTGTTTAAATTTTGTTTAAAAAAAGTGTACGCGGACAGAAGGTTATCAGCACATACACTCTTTGATATATTTATTTCTTATGATATTTGATTATTTTAACGGTTGTTCCATTGTTACTGGAATGAATCTCCCAATCTAAATTTAATCCCTGCACCATCATATCTATAATAGATAGTCCAATGCCTGCACCACTATACTCCGACCCCTTCTCGATTCCATCTCCTTTATCGATAAACAGAAGTGCATCATAGGTCTCAGTCGTTTTCGTTTTTACTTCTACATACTTTCCTTCCTTTGTATGCCTTAAAATATTTTGCAGCACGTTATCTATGATTCGGCTTATCCAAACAGGATCAACCTCCCAATAACTGCTATCCAATGGTTGCAAATCAATGTTAATTTCGAAGCCTTCCTTTTCAAACACGGGATACCAAGTGGCTAAATGCTCCCGAACGTAACGTACAATGTCAATCTCTTTTCGCTTGATTTGGTACTTACTCGCCGTAAGCAGGGTGTACGACATCAGATTCTCAATTAACCGGTCCATATCTTTAATCGAGACTTCTAATTGTTGAATAGCCTTATTCCACTCCGCACCTTGATCCATTTTCGAGATGGAATAGGATTGTGCCCGTAACTTAGTCAGTGGTGTTCTTAAGTCATGAGAAAGATTCGCAATTAATTCTTTTCGCAGTCGCTCTTCTTCCTGCTCCCGCTGTTTGCTTTTTCTTAGTTCGTCAACCATTTGATTAAACGTTTGTTCTAATTGGCCAATTTCATCTTTTTTCTTAACTGGAATGGCTAGTGGCAAACCGTCGACATCCCTTATTTCCATTGCTTCTTGAAGGTGTAAAAGCCGTTTTCTAATCCGGTGGAAAAATAGAAAGGATACGATAATGAACAATAAAACAATCGACAATAGTCCGATTATCAAAATATCCCCATAATGATCGTAAACAGACTGCATTGGGAGTTGCAGGGCCTCGCGAGGTATTTCAAAAACAATAAAACCATCCGATTCTTCCATTAATGTAATGACAGTAAAAGGATCACCATCATACCGGCTTTTAATAAAGGATGCAGTTTCTCTTGCACTCCACTCCGTTGGAATATCATGATTGCTACCAATTTTTTCTCGTAATATCCCGGACCCATCTACCCAAAACATTGTAGCCTCAGGAAAGTCTTCTTTCCATTTAGCAAAGTGTTGCTGGATAACCTCTTCTGAAATCTGTTCTAGATGGCTCGCATCTTCATGCCATCTTTCTTCAATCGTTTCCGTGTCTATTCCCTCTTTAAGATAACGGTTTTCAACATTTTCGGCGAATCCGTATACAAATAGTCCAATCGTTATGGAAGCAATTTGTACTAAAGAAATTGCGATCACGATTAGGAGCATGTATTTTGCCAACAGAGACCTGAAGAAATTCCTCATTGTTTCACCCGATATCCAATACCGCGAATCGTTTCAATGACTGTTGGTACAGATGGATTTTCTTCAATTTTTTCTCGTAAATATCGGATATGCACCATTAATGTTTTATCACCTTCGATATAG
The DNA here is from genome assembly GCF_009746545.1 of Oceanobacillus sp. AG. Lineage (NCBI taxonomy): Bacteria > Bacillati > Bacillota > Bacilli > Caryophanales > Bacillaceae > Oceanobacillus > Oceanobacillus sp. AG. The sequence continues at coordinate 13,394 of NZ_WOWT01000023.1, read as the reverse complement.
CTCTCTCCCCAGATACCTTCATATAATTGCTCTTTTGTTAATATTTGATTTAAGTGTCGGATAAAGTACTGGAATAAATGATATTGTTTACCTGTTAATAATATTTCCTCCTCATTATTTTTGTTGATAATCCGCATGCCTTTCGGGTAAATCTGCAAATGCTTAATTTCTAATACTTCGTCATGTCGCTGGAACCTTCGCAGCAATACTTCAATCCGGGCAGCGAGTTCATCGGGATGAAAGGGTTTTGTCACATAATCGTCTGCAAAACGGAGACCTTCCAGTCTATCCTCCACGGCAGTTCGAGCCGAAAGCATAATAATTGGTATATCTGGTGCACTTTTTTTCAGACGCTTGCCAAGAGAAAATCCATCTAATCCAGGCAGCATTACATCTAAAATCGCTAAATCTATCGAAGTCAAATAGCTCTCCATATTTTCCCCAGACTGCAGCCATGTTATTTTATAACCTCTTTCCGTTAAATCTGTTGAGACCCAATGACCTATTTCTTTATCATCTTCAATATATAATATATGAACCATATGCCCCTCCATTTATTATTCATGTTTTTTTATTATCATTTACTCTATTCTTTTATCTTAGCATAGTTAAAACCTATCATTACGATAGAAAATTTCTAATTGTTATAGCTACCTACTTGTTCTAAGCTAAATATAAGAGAAAAAGGAGGTATTCACATGCAGAAAGCAATATTTTATCATGCGGGTTGTCCAGTATGCGTCAATGCGGAAAAAATGGTATTAGATTATCTAGATGATTCGAAAGTAGATTTAGAAATTGTCCATTTCGAGGAAAATCCTTCTAGAATCAATGAAGCAGAAGAGGCTGGAGTAAAATCTGTTCCAGCATTAGTGCTGAACGGACAGACCTATCATATTAATTACGGCGCAAGTATGGAAGATGTTAAAAAAGACTAAAAACCAAAACAACACCCGAACCAATCTCCCTAGGGCGACGGTTCGGGCGTTCTTGTCAGTGGGACAGGGGGTTGGGACAGGGGGTCAGAGCACTTGTCCCACTGTATTTTCATAATTTATAGAAATATAATTGATAAAACAGTTCAGACAACTTAGTGCCTGAACTGCTTTTTTCATGGATTGATGTTAATAGCCTGCTCCTCTACCCCACCTGCTACTGCTTTCGTCACTTCTCCGATAAAGGCTCTGGTTGCTGTACACATGAATTTATCTTTTCGATAGATAATACCAATTTCCCTTTGTGGGGTTGGATTTAGTATTTTCACAACTTTTATATCTTGATTATTTAAATGTTCCAAGTACGGCAGTGGTAAAATGGGGGCTCCCATACCTTTTTCCGTCAGTTGGATAATTGATTCCAATGTTGTCAGCTCAAGTGCCGGATTAATCGTGATCCCGACAGTTCGAGCGTAGCCCTTAATTAACTGCCGAAGTTGATAATTTTCCGGCATAAGTATTAATGGGATATTGGTAATTTGATCAAAGTTTACTGCCGACTTTATCGCAAGTGGATGACCTTTGGGAACAGCAAGTGCCAGTTCCTCTGTATATAATGAAATTTCCTCCAACTCATCATTTCCATTCGGCAGGAACGTAAGACCAAGATCCAGTTTATTTTCCAGTATGCTTCTTTCAATCTCTTCTGTCCGCAATCCATGGACAGACAGTTTGATATTCGGATAAAGAGCTTTGAAGCGAACTAGTGCAGGAGGAAGTAGGTAATTCATACAAGTAAGCAAGGATCCGATTGTAAGCCTTCCTCTTTCCAATCCATTCAGTTCTCCAATTGCCGCTTGTGCTTGTTCCAATTCATAGAAAATCTGCTTACAATGCTTATATAAAATCTCTCCGGCCTCCGTTAATGCAGTCTTTTTCCCTATCCGGTCAAAGAGCGGAATTCCTACCTCGCCTTCTAAAACTTTGATTTGCTGGCTTAATGTCGGCTGGGCAATGTTCAATTTCTCAGCAGCCCTCGTAAAATGCAGTTCTTCACATACAGTCATGAAATATTCCAGCTGTCTTAATTCCATTAAATCCCTCCTCCATCTTTATTATGGTCTAAACATCCATATACCGAACAACCTCAATAACTTTTCCATTATTTCCATTAAATCATAACCAACACACCCTGTATAGAAATCGGGACAAGTGCTCTGACCCCCGTGTCCCACTGGGACATGGGGTCAGAGCACTTGTCCCACTCCAGCACTTTTAACCTAAGTTCTCATAAACTATTGTGGGCTAATTTTATAAAAAGGAGTGGTTCCAGTGAGTAGAATCAATTTCAAATCATTTACCGGCCGCGTCACAAGTGTAGATGACTTTCCGATGTATCCGCCTAATGATAATTTCGGTTGTTACAAGTTTATATCTGTTCAGAATGATGCCGGTGCTGTCGTAAACTTCGTTGCAGGACCAGATACGTTCTTTCTATATCAGGAAAAAATCAAAGTCGGAGATCAGATCACCGGTTATTATGATGGGGATGCAGCCACAATTTTAATTTATCCACCGCAATACCGGGCATTAGTTATCGTGAAGGAAAATCCATATAGCCAAGTAAAGGTAAGTTATTTTAATGAGCAATTAATCAGCAGTGACGGCTCTTTGCAGCTAAATATCGGTCCTGATACACAGATGCAATTAACAAACGGGCAAGACTTCAAACAAAACCCTGCTAGGAGAAATTTAATTGTTGTTTATGGTGCAGCAACAAAGAGTATTCCAGCCCAAACAACCCCTTATGAAATAATTATTTTTTGCCGGTAAACTGGGACAGATGCTCTGACCCCCTGTCCCCGAATTAAGTGTTGACTTTCTTCTGGTTTCGGTATATTCTATTATTTAACTAATTTCTTAATATTTTTTCTTATCCAGAGAGGTGGAGGGACTGGCCCTTTGAGACCTCGGCAACAGGCTTTTGGAGTACTGTGCCAATTCCAGGAGCATGCATTTGCTCGAAGATAAGAAGAGCCGGCAGATATGCTACCTAACCCTCTTCTTATTTCAAGAAGAGGGTTTTTTATAATTTTAGGGGGGATGAAATTGACGACAATACAAGCAGCAATAGAATTACAAAAAGCAATCTCACTACTGAAAGAAAAAGAATGGGTTGATTTGACTCACACTTTCGGCCCTGATTCACCGCATTTTGCAGCATTTGATGACGCCGCATTCAAGACACTTTACAACCATGACGATGGGTTCTTTGCCCAACAGTTCTCTTTTGCCGGACAATACGGTACTCATATCGATGCTCCAGTTCATTTCGTAAGACATCAGCGCTACCTTGATGAACTTAAATTAAAAGAACTTGTCTTACCGCTCATAGTCATTGATAAATCAAGGGAAGCAGCACATAACCATGACTTCACCTTGACGAAAGGAGATATCCTCAAGTTCGAAGCAGTCCACGGTGAAATTGAAGCAGGCACATTTGTCGCCTTACGTACCGATTGGAGCAAGCGTTGGCCAGATAAAGAGCGTTTTGAGAATAAGGATGAAGACGGTAATCCACATCTTCCCGGCTGGGGAATTGACGCTCTCGAATTCCTATTTGAAGAAAGAAAAATCAAAGCAGTCGGCCACGAAACCTTTGACACCGACTCCGCTATCGACGCTGCAAAAAACGGCAGACTCATCGGAGAATATTACGTACTAGAGCAAGACACCTATCAGATCGAACTGCTAACCAATCTGGATAAAGTTCCAACAAAAGGTGCCATCATTTTCAATATCGTTCCAAAGCCTGAAAAAGCAAGTGGATTTCCTGTACGATCGTTCGCAATACTACCCTAAATTAAATCTCTCACAACTGAAGTCACGAGTATTCTTGGTTTATTCGTAAAGTGAAACTTCATTCAGTGAGGTAGCACAGAAGCAAAAAAAGTATGGGGTAATATAAAAGCATAGCTCCCCTTAAATCAAAGGCGGAAGTGCCCTTACAGTAAAAGATGATCGGCTAGAAAAACATTTCTGCCGATCATCTTTTTGAATATATTATTACCAAAATCAGTAAAAATGAAACTTTCCCACCCCTTTTTCCGTACCACCTAGAGAACACGATAGAGGAGGGAATAGAATGACCGAAATTGCAATGCAATTGACGAATGTCCGAAAACGTATCGGCAATAAAGAAATCATTAAAGGCCTTTCCTTTACCATTAATAGAGGGGAAGTATTCGGCTTCATTGGACCAAATGGTGCCGGGAAAACAACGACAATCCGTATGATGGTAGGGTTAATGAAACTCACAGAAGGCGACGTACATATTCTCGGCAAAAGTATTAAAACAGAATTTAAAGAAGCAATCCGTGAAGTTGGCGGAATCGTTGAAAATCCAGAGCTCTACCCCTTTTTAACAGGCGCACAAAACTTAAAACAATATGCAAGGATGATTCCAGGGATTACGCAGGAAAGAATTGATGAGACGGTTAAACTTGTCGGTCTGGAAAAAGTAATGAATGAAAAAGTTGGCCGATACTCACTTGGGATGCGACAACGAATAGGAATCGCCCAAGCTTTATTACATAAGCCATCCGTTCTCATACTCGACGAACCGACGAATGGACTAGACCCTGCCGGCATTCGAGAAATCAGACAATATATCCGGAAACTTGCAACCGAACATAATGTTGCAGTTATCATTTCCAGCCACCTATTGTCCGAAATCGAGTTAATGTGCGACCGGATCGGCATTATTAAAAATGGCGAACTTGTGGCGATTCAAGCTGTGAAAGAAAATACACCAGCAGGCGAACAACAACTGCTGCAAGTGGAAATGGAAGCAACACCACTTGAAAAAGCCCTTGAAGTCGTCAATCGTAAAACACCTGCTGCCCAAACAAACGGTAAAATCACGTTCCAAACCGAGAAGGAGAATATCCCGCTACTCATTTCCGATTTGGTGAAAGAAAATATTCTCATTTATGAAGTGCAAGTCACCAAATCAACTCTCGAAGATAAATTCTTTGATCTGATTGGAGAGAATATCATTGACTAATTTTCTAAATCTCATACAAAATGAAGTGATTAAAATCTACCGTTTGAAATCGACTTGGGCAATGTATGTCATACTGGCATTAATCATTATTGGGGTCGGCCTGTTGGCAAAAACTTATGGGGACTTTATGACATATGAAGAAGATACGTGGAGAGAGACGCTGGAAACAGAGAATGCCGAATACATGAAAGATACGGAAGAATTTCCCGATATGGAGTCCTTTAATTCAACGTTCATTGAAATCAATAATTATTATTTAGAACATGATATTATGCCTGAAAGTTACGGTGCGTGGCAATTTGTAATGGAAAATGAGATGCTGCTTTCCCTTGTCAGTCTCTTTACCATCATCGTTGCTGCCGGTATTCTTGCTAACGAATTCCGCTGGGGAACGATTAAGCTGCTTCTCATCCGACCAATTTCACGGACGAAAATCTTAATATCAAAATATAGCGCCGTATTAATATTTTCATTTATAACGTTTTTATTCGTGCTCCTCTTCTCATGGATTATCGGAGGAATTTTCATCGGCTTTGACGGGATGAATCCTCATATCGTTCTTGAAAAAGGCGATGGAGTGGAATATGTTCCGGTTATTGGGGAGATTATAACCGATTACGGCTTCAGTCTCGTGAACTTGCTTATGATGGCGACATTCGCCTTTATGATCTCTTCCATTTTCAGAAACAGCGCGCTAGCAATTGGACTCGCAATTTTCCTCATGCTAGCTGGAAACCAGATTGTATTCTTCTTCATAGAACGGGACTGGGCGAAATACATTCTATTTGCAAATACAGACCTATCCCAGTACTTTAACGGGAACACACCAGTGATAGAAGAAATGACACTCGGTTTTTCCGTTACCGTACTAGTTGTCTATTATATTATTTTCGCTGCGATTACCTGGATCTTCTTTGCGAAGCGGGATGTTGCAGGTCACTAACGAATTAAAAGGTTCCGCCAATGAGCGGAACCTTTTATTGTATATCCCAGTTTCATTTAAAATGCTGTACAATCTTTCCTTTTCCATCAGCTACTTCAACTTCCGCATACGCTCCATTTATAAATGTGATCTGGGGTGGAACATGCCCACAGTCCACATCATAGATAATTGGAACTTGAAGTTCTTCATATAAATCATTATAAACATCTTCAACTGTATAGTTATCTACTGGATCGTTCGCTGGACTTCTGCCAAACATAATTCCTGCACATTCTTTAAACCAACCTGCAAGCTTCATCTGCACAAGCGTTCTCCGTAAGTCCGTAGTTGCTAATTCACAGTTTTCCATAACCCAAATAATCGGCTCTCCCTTTGTAAACTGTTTACGAAAACGAGCAATATCCCCATATTCTGTCCCAATCAGATGTCTGATTACATCAATACAACCACCTAGAAGACGCCCTTCCATTTTTACGCTTTCCTCTGTAACACTCTTCCACCTTGTTGGTTCCGTTAAATTAAAGATATGGGGCGTCGGATTATCAAATTGCCATTCTTTTTGATATTTCCGAGAAGAATATTGAACAACAGAGTTCCCCTGCTTCGTTGATAATACCTGCTCCCACATAGCCGTAGTCGGATCAGAGGATTCTCCTCTTACATCTATAAGATTCGTGCCATGTGCAGTTGCAATTCCGGTTTTCAACGTAATGGCGAGTAATAACAAGCTCGTGTCCGAATAACCTAGTATCCACTTTGATTGGATTTTTTCAAAATTCACGTGTTCGAGCATTTCAATCAGAAGTTCCCCGCCCCAAGGAGGGAATATCAATTGAACAGCTTCATCATCCATTAATCTATTAAATTCAGCCGCTCTCTCCAATGCTGGTGCCGCCTTCGCTTTATCTTGATTCCAAACCGTCTTTCCAATTTGCATGCGATACCCTTTTCCTTCTAACCGCTTCCTAGCTTTGTGGATTAATTCATGTAATTCCAGTGACACACCTGACGACGGAGCTGTAACGCCGATTGTCGCTTCTTTTTCAAGTATTGGAAACTGAATCGCTTGCATTCCATACGCCCCCTTTTTCAAATAAATATTTAGGATAGAATAGCACTTTTAATTCATAATTACAATACTTCTAAAAATAACGCCAATAATACCCCCTAGAAATGCCAATGCTATTCCAAAAACATACGTTACAACCGCGTAAAAGAAAAACTCCCGTCTATCCCCCCTTCTCCACAACGAACTCATCTCGAGTTTCAACGTTGAAAATGTCGTAAAGGCACCTAAGAAACCTGTTCCTAATAGGAGAAGTAATAGCGCGTCCACCCCAGTCCCCATAAGAAACCCGAGCATGAATGCCCCTGTCAGATTGACGAGGAGTGTACCCACCGGTATAGCTTTTTCCGGATTGTTCAATTTTCTTGAAATCATATAACGTGCAATCGCACCGAAGAACCCGCCAATGCCAACGAGCAATAATTGCAGCCAGTTCATTTCTCTCCAACTCCCCTACTAACCCGAAAACCAACTTCACACATACCAAGCCCTCCAACCAAACTCACAAAAACATAGACGCACCCAAGTAACATCGACTGATTTTGGAACAACTCAACCGTTTCCACACTGACAGCGGAGAATGTAGTGAACGAGCCGACAAAACCCGTTGTTATCGCTGTTTTCAGCTTTTCATCCAGATGAATCCTTTTAAACAGTCCGTAAGTCAGCCACGCAAGTAAAAAGCTCCCTATCAAATTAACCAATAACGTCGCATAGGGAAAAACATGTTCTGTCATAATTAGAATTCCTATACTATACCGCAGCATCGCTCCGAATGCTCCGGCAAGTCCAATATAGATATAAATCATTCATCCAACATCCTTTTTATCACGTATTAACAGTCTGTAATACCCCCATCTCTAAACATGAGGGAAAACCAAAATGTTCAGGCGGGCGATATACAGTCCGTAAATCCCTGATTCTGTTCAACTAACATTCAGTGGAGGAGAAGGACCCCCCCCCCGCTGAATGAAGTTTCACTTTATTAAGATATTAACGCAAGCAACTGTCGCATTTGTAAAAGTCAAAGCAGTTCAGCCATCCTATCGAGCATACATAATGCGCAAAATGGGAGAATAAAACGAGAGATGATTACTACAATTGCTAGCTTGCTTAAATTGTTTCAGGTTGCGAAAATTAAGTTATAATAAATAGTAATATATGCTTGCATCTCTCATCGAATCAGAGTAAAATTTCTATGTTTAGTACAGAATATCATATCACCTAGGAGAAAAAGCTATGAAAAAGAAAGATTGGACATTGACGCTTCTGCTTACAAATATATTCTTTGTATTTTTAGGAATTGGACTTGTTATACCGGTTCTGCCAACTATTATGAATGAACTCGGCATCAGTGGTACTGTTGTCGGTTATTTAACGGCTGCATTCGCTTTAGCTCAATTGATTTTCTCGCCCTTGGCTGGAAAAGCAGTTGATAAATATGGGCGTAAACGCATGATTGTCATTGGTCTTTTTATCTTCAGTTTTTCCGAGTTTTTATTTGGTCTTGGTAAAACAATTGAAGTATTGTTCGCCTCACGAATTCTCGGAGGAATAAGTGCCGCATTCATCATGCCTGCTGTTACCGCATTTATCGCGGATATTACGACGCTGAAAACGCGGCCTAAAGCACTCGGCTATATGTCAGCGATGATTAGTACCGGATTTATTATCGGACCAGGAATTGGTGGCTTCTTAGCAGAGATTGGTACGCGTGTACCGTTCTTCTCTGCTGCGGCGTGTGGTTTAATTGTTGCTTTCGTTTCGATTTTATCCTTAAAAGAGCCGAAGTCGAAAACAGACGATATGGCTGATATGACCGAAGAACTCGGCAAAAGTGGCTTGAGGAAAGTGTTTATGCCGATGTTTTTCATCGCTTTTATTGTTATTTTAATTTCAACATTCGGTCTTGCCGCGTTTGATTCTTTCTTCAGCCTTTATACTGATCATAAGCACGGATTCACTCCTTCTGACATTGCGATTGCCATTACAGGTGGTGCGATTATCGGAGCGATTTTCCAGGTTGTATTGTTCGATTGGTTAACAAAGTTGATCGGAGAAATCAATATTATTCGCTGGTCGCTCGCCATTTCTGCTATGCTGGTCTTTGCCATGACACTCGCTAATTCTTATTGGCAAGTAATGGCGGTAACCTTCACGGTATTTATTGGGTTTGACCTGATTCGTCCAGCTGTTACCAACTATTTATCAAAAATCGCCGGGAATGAGCAAGGTTTTGTTGGCGGCATGAACTCATTCTTCACGTCCCTTGCTAATGTATTTGGTCCAGTAGTTGGTGGGGTTTTATTTGATATAGATATCAATTATCCGTTTGTTTTCAGCTCGATCGTTATTGTCGTCTGTCTCCTTATCACTATATTTTGGAAGAAACCGGATATTAAAATTGATTAAATACTTTACAAAATACCGAAACATGTATACAATCTGGAATTAGAATAACTGCATATCAAAACATAAGCACTAGGGGAGCTGCGTCATGTGGCTGAGAGGATTAATCCGACCCTTACTACCCGATCTAGATAATACTAGCGTGGGGAAGTGCAGTTTACGAATATTATGTTGTTAAAATTAATGTGTAAACTGCATTCCCCTTAGGAATGCAGTTTTTTTATTATCAATAGGAGGAGATTGGAATGCGTAACAATTGTGGAACTAGTCGTATTGTAGGTTGTCAATTTAGTCTGCACCCGATGAGTGATAATTTTGTTGATATTATTCTATCAACATTAAGTGAGGTTGATACCTCCAAGGTTTGGAAGGAAACGGATGATGTCAGTACGTGTATCCGCGGAAAAATGATCCATGTTTTCGATGTTGCAAAAGCAATCTTCCTACATGCAGCGAATACTGGGGAGCATGTTGCTATGAATGGTACGTTCTCCATCGGCTGTCCTGGTGACACGGAAGCTGACGCGTATATGGATGAAACAGACATACCATTGAACGAAGAAAAAGCGAAAGCGATCCTCCAAATCGCCGGTTGTAAATTTTCCCTTTATCCAATGGGGCATGAAGATTACATGGATAAAATCTATGAACAAATCAATCTATCAAAGCATCGTAATGTCACGGTTACTTCTACACATTATGCAACAAGATTAGACGGAGACGTTCATGATATCTTCAATGCATTACATGAATCCTTTGAACTCGTCCAAGAAAAAGTCTCTCATGTCACCATGACATTTAGCCTTTCCGCCAACAGTCCTACAAAATAAACCTAGGGAGAAGTGAAATGACAAAGCATTGGAAATTAAAAGAAATTGTTCTCATGTCGATATTAGGTGTCGTCTTCGGGATCATTTACTTAGCATTCTTTCTTGTTGGTCAAGGTATTCGTAATATTCTTGCTCCATTTGGTCTCGCACCGTTTGGGTATGAAATTATTTTTGGCATTTGGTTCATTGTTTCCATCGTTGCAGCTTATATCATTCGGAAGCCGGGGGTTGCCTTTACAGCTGAACTTATCGCAGGAGTTACCGAAGTATTATTGGGAACTGCCGCGGGACCCGGACTTATTCTAGCAGCTGCAATTCAAGGCTTAGGAGCAGAGTTTGCCTTCGCAATAACAAAATGGAAGGATTATCGTTTACGCATTTTAATTCTTTCCGGTGTCTTTGCAGCCGTTTTCAGTTTCACTTGGAATTTATTTTCATCCGGAAATATCGCGTTAGCCCCTGCATTACTTATAGCGATGTTAGCTGTTCGCATCATCAGTGGTGCCCTTCTCGCGGGTGTCCTAGGGAAATGGTTGAGTGACAAATTAGCAAAAACTGGGGTCCTTCGCGGCTATGCCTTAGGAAAGGAGATACAGAAAAAACGTGAAAAAGACGCAGCCTAATCCATTACTTTATGTGGACAATTTCTCATTCGGCTATGAAAATTCGGATAAACCATTACTCAATGAACTGCACTTTTCCTTAAGAGATCATGAGACGACCCTCCTTATTGGAGCAAGCGGTTCAGGGAAAAGCAGTCTAGCTCTATGCCTAAATGGGTTATATCCCGATACAGTAGAAGGCATTTCTTCCGGCGACATCTTTCACCGGGGGAAAAATATACAAGACTATCAAAAAGGAGAGCTCAATCAGAAGATCGGGATTGTCTTTCAAGATCCGGAAAGTCAATTTTGCATGATTACCGTAGAGGATGAACTTGCTTTTACATTGGAAAACAGAAAAATTGCCCCTTCCGAAATGCCTGAGCGCATTTCGGAGGTGTTGTCTGCCGTTGGAATGAATGGTTTTCAAAATCGAAAAATCTACGAGTTATCTGGAGGACAAAAGCAGAAACTTGCTCTAGCAGCTGTTCTTTTATTGGAACCGGAACTATTGATCTTAGATGAACCTACAGCAAATTTAGACCCGGTTTCTCGAATAGAATTTATCCAATTAATTAAACAAATTCAAGAAAAACAAAAGCTAGCTGTGTTTATCATTGAACATCAAATCGAGGACTGGCTGGATATTACCGATCGTATGCTTGTTTTAGGAAAACAGGGTACAATCATCGCAGACGGCAATGCAGCATCCATCTTTGCAAATCATCATTCTTTATTAAAAAAAGAAGGAATATTTTTACCAAAGCAGTTTTCTAACGCTGCCGATCCTTACCCGATTCCTGTGAAATCCCCTCCCTCTATCAAGAGAGATGTCCTAATAACGATAGAGCAGATGAGCTTCCATCATAAGAAACAACCCATTTTACAAGAAATAAACTTAAAAATTCATCGGGGAGAATTCGTCGCCATTGTTGGGGAGAATGGAGCTGGAAAATCTACCTTACTGCAATTAATGACTGGGTTATTAACCCCTCAAAAAGGAACTATAAACTTTTACGATAAACCGGTGGAGCAATGGGAGGAAAAAGAGCTGCGAAAAAGAATGGGATATGTCTTTCAAAACCCGGAGCATCAATTCATCACGGACACCGTATACGATGAATTAACATTTGGAATGAAATTGAATGGATGGTCAACAGCTGAATTAAATACCGCTGCAACCACACTTTTAAAGCAGTTCCATTTAGAAAAAAATAAATACAGTAATCCTTTTTCCTTAAGTGGTGGAGAAAAGCGCCGCTTAAGTGTAGCAACGATGCTGGATGAAACACCAGATATTTTATTTTTTGATGAACCGACATTTGGTCAAGATGCAGAGACTACGAGAGAACTGATGTACATGATTGATAGCTTGAGACAAAATGGAACGGCAATCGTCTTCGTCACGCATGATATGGATATCGTGGATACAGTTGATCGGACGATTGTATTATATCAGCAGCATATTCATTACAATGGCGAGCCGGAAAGTCTTTGGAGGCAAGCTGATCTATTGGAAAAAGCGCGATTACGTCCGCCTTACCGGACTCGAGTACTTCATAAAGAAGGTGAAAGCCTTGATCTCGTTCATTAATCCAACAATCAAAGCACTTGCCATCTTCATTCCTGGCATTTTGCTCAGTTTTACGTTTGATGTGTTTACTCCACTCGTTTATTTTTTATTTATCCTTATTGTGACATTCACGATGAGCGATATCCCCTTCATTAAATGGCTCAAGATTTTTAGCCCATTTCTGCTTGTGGCGCTCAGCTTTGCCTGGATGACCATTCTGTATACAAATCAAACCTTTTCCTATGGCGAAGTTTTATTTACCCTTTTCGGAAGCGAAATTACAAGGGGAAGTATTATAACAGGGATTAGTCTCGCCTTACGATCTCTTTGTTTTGTATGCTTGTCGATCCTATTTGCTTTAACGACAAACTCGACCAAATTCATGCTAAGTTTAATGCAGCAATGCAAGGTTTCCCCTAAAATCACATACGGTATTCTGGCTGGCTATCGCTTCTTACCTATGTTTCGGGACGAACTGCAGATTTTAAGGCAAGCTCACCGGATTCGTGGCTTTGGCAGAACGAAAGGGATAAAAGGTAAATGGCAGCAATTCAGGAGATATTCTATTCCACTGCTGGCAAATGGAATCCGAAAAGCTGAACGAGTTGCCATCGCGATGGAATCAAAAGGTTTTACAGGTGATACAGACCGCACCTACTATCATGAAATGAACGTCTCTCCTAAAGACTGGATGTTTTTCTTTCTTATAGTAGGCGCATTTTTTATCATCCTTGCTTTTTCGTATTACCTTGGGTACTTAAATATATTTGGCAAGCAGTTCTAGTTCTAAGAAGCTCTATAAATACCATCACTTGATTATTTCTACTTGACTAATCATATTAGTTACTCAACTTTCGCAGCCCAAACTAGGCAGGTATACCTTGATATAGTTAGGTAATCCCGCAAACCAATACTGTAGTTGACTTTTGATTAACTTTTTGAATTTCTTGTTCGTTTTATTCAAAGCATC
>NZ_WOWT01000022.1:0-73748 GCF_009746545.1 Oceanobacillus sp. AG | reverse complement strand
AAACCCTGTTTGAATATTCCGCACTCTGAGTGAACACTATGCCCACCAATACATTCTATAAAATGGCGTTTGAGTAATTCTAAGAAAACAGGAGCATTTTGAAGATAATCAAAGTATATAGAGGGAGGAATGAGTGTTGCATTTACTAATCCAGATTTATTTGATCTAAAAGTTTACTTATATACGGATGGAGAAACGGAATTAATGAGAAGATCCTCTCGTGATGTTACTGAAAGAGGAACAAGTTTAGAATTTTTAAGGCAATCTCACGAAGAGCGTAGAATTCAGTATGAACTTTTTATGCATCCTTATCACCAGAATTTTGATATTGTTATTAAAAACTCCAATGAAGGTTATTTTCTTGAAAAAGACAATTTGAATTAGATTAAGATTCAACAAAGTAATAATCAAAAGAAAATCAGAATCTGGTTATAAGATAAAGTTCCTTCCAGTTGAACTACTATAAACCTTTCCACGGGGAGAACGTCATTTTTACTGGATAGATGTTTAAAATGCTTCCTCACGGGAATCTAAAACATAACGAATAATAAATAATGGAAGGAAGATTTCAGTGAGTATGACTATAGAAAAACAAAAAGCCAAAAAAGGATTGATTGTTGCTGGAATAATTGCTGGGGCTTCTCAATAATTCTTCTGAATAGCAATGCCCGCGAGAAAGTGAAAGATACCTCTAAGAACGTGAAGAATACTGTAAACAAATATGCTACTACAATTAAAGAAGACCCAAATGGTACGAAGGATGCTATTATCAATCGTATTCGGAATGCAACAGATATTTCTAAAGAGGCAATCCATAAAATACAGGAAATCTTGGATACGCAAGTTAACGACATTAAAGATACAACTAAAAATGTAGTTGAGGAATCAAAAGATGTAGTCTCTTCCGTTAAAAACGCAAAAGGTGAATTAGTCGATGTGAAAGATAGCGCAGTAGAGGCAAAGGATGAGCTACTATCTGCTAAAGACGACGTAAAGTCAAAGGTTGAGTCCAATAGCTAGGCGACACCAAATTCAACTAAAGGCTAAGCAATTACAAAGATACATCTTAATATCTTGAAGTACGATGCATATTTTTCAGCCGCTTCCGCCATTCTAATACTGAATGAAAGGTGGAGAGGCAATGTCAAGAAGAAATCGACAGGATATAGAGCCGAGTCCGCATCCTGATGGGTTGCGTGAGGGTGTTATGAATGATCCGGTCGGGGTGAAGCATGGTGTTTATTTAGATAACGATGCCATTCATCCTGAGGAAATAGCCGCGATTCGAAAGCAAAGTATCAAAACGATGGAAACAAATACAAAACAAGAGAAAAAGAAAGCCCCCTGATTTCGTGATATGCTCTCAATATGGTAGATAGAGAAATAATAAAAATTCTCTACTACTATATTGTGGGCATTTTCTATGTCTAAAAGAAGAAGTAAGCATACGTTACAAGAAAGAATTGATGCAATATTACGAGTGATTAAGAGTGGGACGTCTGTAAGTACAATTGCCAAAGAATATTCAGTTGATCGCACTATGATCTTATCAACAAGTGTATAGCTGGGTACGAAAATATGAAAAAGATGGGGAACAAGGTCTCCAAGATCGTCGTGGAAAAACTCTCGAGTCCAAGCATAGTCTTACCGAAGAAGAGAAATTACAACTTCGTATTAAAGAACCGGAACACCGTAATCAGTATTTAGAGGCGCAGAATGGCTTATAAAAAAAGTTGAAGGAAATCAAAGGGGGATGGGACCACGCGACTAGGTAAACGAAAAGTATATCCGTAACACAGATGCGTTTTTAAATAAGAAATTTTACTTTTCCATAAAAGAAGATTCAAACGCTTTCTTTTGTAGTATTATTAATAGAATAAGCTAAAACACAAAGACATAGCGAAAGGGGATAGTTATGACTTATAAGCTTGAAATTATGACGCAGGACCAAGCAAAGGACATTGCATATAATTGGCACTATGATGGTGAATATTCATTTTACGATATGGAAGCTGATAAAGAGGATTTAGAAGAATTTGTAAATCCAGAAACACGTGGGAATTCTGTGTATGCTGTCACTAATAGCAGTGAATAAATCGGCTTTTTTTAGTGTTAATAAAGTAATATTAATAAGGATTATCTATTGGCTAGTAAATACTTGGTTAATTCTAATAAACGGGCTCATAAAAGATGGTTTTATTAGGTTCGAAATAATTTTATAAGGAATCTGTTCAACAAAAAGTCCATTTTGTTGGAGACACTGCGAGGGGGACTGGGTAATGAGAAAAATATATAGGACGATACAAGTACTCTTAGTGATATTATTTTTTGCGATAATTATGGTTAGCAGCTATTCTACAACGGCAGTAAATGTAATAGGAGCAATAGGCATAGCGGTTTCTTTGTTATATATATTTCTCCACGGGAAACTTAAACGGGATAATGTTCGTAAGTAAGGGTAACTGGCAAATGGATTCAACGGGTAAGGTGATTATTGCGAGTCCAACAATGAAATAATAAGTTTTAAAAAGGAGATCGATTTTTATTCCGATAAATTAGATTGTGGAAATCTTTACTTAAAGTACAGGGTGTAAGTGTTAAGTAAGGCGATGATAGAAATCGCCATTTTTTCTTTTGTGTTATTAAAGTATACTGGAGATAGAGTCGTTTAATTATCGGAACAGTAATGTTTAATCGTGTAAATTCAGCGAAAATATGAAAGAAAGGGATGATTGAATATGTTGCGAGCGATTAAAACTGAACGAGGTTTCTAAAAAAATGCTTGAATTTGGTTTTAATGAACTTAATCTAAATCGAATTTGGGCATCAGTAATGAGTAAGAATAAAGCATCGGGTAAGGTAATGCAAAAAGTCGGGCTACGTTATGAAGGTACAATGAGTCTTTTATTGGTCCATTTTAAATATCATTGTGAATGATGAAAGAGGGCGAAAGATGAGTCTATACTACCGAATTTTATTAAAATTTGTTTTGACATTCATTGGAATTATTTTAATATCGGCTCTCCCAGCTCTGTTTGATGGAATGAAATTAGATATATCTTCCTATCTCTCCGGAGTAGGGTCTATTGCTTCCAGTTTAGTTGATCCAAAAGCAATAACATATGAAAATTTCCAAACAACATATTTCCTATTCCCAGGGATTTGGCCACTATGGAGATATTCTATGATTCTTCTTTTTGTTTCCTTTTTTATCGCATTTACTTTTGCTCTTGGGTCAACTCTAATCACTATGATAGTTACGGAGAAAATACGTAAAATAATCAGAGCCATTCTTTTTATCGGAGAATCCATTCCAGATATATTTGTAATTGGTATTTCGATAATGACTGCAATTTTTATCCGCAAACACACAAACCTACCTTTTTTTAGTATTGCGTCTTTTGGTGATAATCAAATTTTTGTCATTCCAATTATCGTTCTTACCATTTTACCGACAATATTTTTCTATCGTATTATGATTTATGATTTTGAGGAAGAAATATCTCGACAGTATATCGATGTTGCAAAGTCTAAAGGATTGTCAACTTACTCCGTTTTGTTTTCCCATGTATTGCGAAATGCTGTTATCAATATTTTTCTACAATCTAAATCTATAATCTGGTTTATGCTATCTAACCTACTTATGATTGAATATGCATTCAATATAGATGGTTTAATGCGGTTTATGCTTATGCATGGTTCGGTGCAGATATTGGCAATAGGACTGTTAACCATGTTTATTCCTATTTATATGATGCAGGCGTCCATACAGATTGTGATTGAAAAGATAACAGGTAAACAAGTGGAGGTTTAAGTTATGATTACAGGAATTATGATTAAAAGATTATTCAAGCATCCGCTTTTTTTATCTGGTTTTATATTTTTATTTTTATTACTAGCATCTAGTATTATGCACACCGTATTTTTTCAAGGAAAGATACCAGTTACTGATTTCTTAAGAAATAGTGAAGGGAGCATAACTGCAGCTGCTCCATTTAACCCCCTCGAGGTACCTCCACTTGGTACAGACGAGGTAGGAAGACATATTTTTGTTTTATTAATACAAGGTGCAAAATATACAATTGGTATTTCTATACTTGTGGCTGGTTTGCGGGTGATGATTTCAGCTATCATTGGTCTGTTTTTCGAAAATTACTTTTCAAAACTCAATCGGTACATAAGCGGCTTAGTAAATGGATTTTATTTTATTCCAGCTGCACTTATTTGTTATATTATTTTGGTTGATGTACTTTTTACTCCACACGGTGAAGTTGATGGGTATAGTATATTACAAAAAATGATTTTCCAATTTTTCGTATTAACCATTGTAGCAATACCGACTTTGTCCTTGTTGATAGGAAATCAACTCAACCACTTTTATAAACATGAATTTATTACATCTGCAAAAACACTTGGAGGGAGCAAGTTACATATACTTCATAAGCATGTGCTACCATATATGATTCCCGTTTTACTCATTCAGTTTATACAGGAAATAATCAAGGTATTGATTTTATTGATTCACCTTGGATTTTTTCATTTATTATTTGGCGGAACAATAGAACAACAACTTGATGACACCCAAGATGCATATATTTCTGTATCTAGTGAATGGTCCGGCATGGTTGGTAATGGATTCAACCACTTAAGCGGTTGGTCTTGGATGTTTTTTAGTGTGGTTATTTCCTTTACATTTGTCATTCTTGCATTAAAGTTAATGACTAAAGGAATAGAAGATGTTTTTCTCGAGGATAGATTTATGACTGGAAAAACCATTAAACAACACAAAAGAATATAATCTCTGTTCAAAAACAAAAAGATTTAGCATTTAATTTTTTACGTATCTTACGGAAATTGATTTTACGCTAATTATTAATAGAATAAGAATACCATAGAGTAAGTTGTTGGAGGATCTGTTACCATTTAAATATCACAGAAAATTCGCGGAATAGGGGAAGTCTGACACTAATAAAAAAGTTTATGCAACACTAATGATAATCCAACCAAGAACAAGCGTCGTAACTTACCGCGAGTTGAAGGTTGGATTTAAATTACTAATCCTACCGCCAGAAGGACGCTTGTTCAATAAAACAAAGCCAGAATGGGTGCGAGTTAAAATCAAAACTTCCATCCTGAAATCTAGTCAACAACTATATAAGTTGCGTGAACCGGGCCATGTACGCCAACAATCAGATTCATTTCAATATCTGCACTATTACTTGGGCCTGAAATGAAGCTGACACAAGATGCAATATCTTCGCCCTTTGCAATTGCTTCATGAATTTGCTGTGTTGCTTGTGTCATGCGAGGGACAATTGTTTCCCTTGGGATAATCGCGATATAGGAATGGGGTAACAGGCTAATCGTGCGCCCGTGATCTTTATGATGGAATAATGTCACCGTAGCAGATTCAGCTAGTGTAATATCACTAAACGTAATACCAATATCTGCTCTTTCGGCAAAAATTTGATTTTCTTTTTGCCTTTTATAATCCCATATATGAGTTTCTATATTTTGTTCGATTTCATGAAATAGATTGGCTAATCCATATTCCTCATTTCGTGGATCATTAGGGACTATTATTGATTTCCCATTATAAGCCTCAATCGTTTCCTTAAGAACCCGCTCTAACCCATTTTTATCTGTCCGTTTAAAAACAGTATGAATGATTTTACATTGTTTTTCTAGTACATCTATTAAATTCTCCTGCGTCTGTCCTTTTAATACTTCAAGCTGAGGATTGACACTCCATTTTGGTCGTTCGACTCCTTCTGTACGGCGTGGACGGCCAAGACTCGCAGCTATACGATTTAAAAATTGATCCCTGTTTTGAATCGTCATTTTGCTTCTCCACTCTTTTCTCTCTCTTTATACCACGATCGGAATGATTGTTTACTTGGTGCAGGGAAATTACGTGAAGTTGTCCAATCTTTTAATGGTCCTGGTCCATTTTCAATTGTGTCATCTTTTGTCCAAGGCTTCATTGCAAGGCGTGCCATTTTTGTACTCAACTTATATGCAGCGGGACTTGAAGACCATTTGGCATAGCCCTTCATCATCATCTTTTCTGCTGTCGGTGCTTTTTTTTCTTTTTCTACAATAATTTGACGGTGTTTGATCAGCATGTCATGTAGTGGAATTTTAACAGGGCATGCTTCCGTACAAGCCCCGCATAACGATGAAGCATAAGGTAATTCTGTGTGATCTTGATAGCCATCGAGTAATGGTGTAAGTACTGCACCAATCGGACCGGGGTAAATGGAATTGTAAGCATGCCCGCCAATATGGCGATACACGGGGCAAACATTGATACAGGCAGCACAGCGAATACAATGAAGTGCGGCTTGAAATTCTGTTCCTAAAATCTTCGAACGGCTATTATCCACAATGACAAGATGGTAATCATCTGGACCATCCATTTCATCTTCCAAGCGCGGTCCGGTGTAAGCCGTTATATAGCTTGTTAATTTTTGACCAACTGCTGATCTTGTCAATAAACCAACAAGGATTTCCATCTCCTCCCAAGTTGGTACAATTCTTTCCATACCCATTACAGTAACAAGTGTATCGGGGAGAGTTGTTGCCATTTCTGCATTCCCTTCGTTCGTTACGAGTGTAATGGTACCGGACTCTGCAATCGCAAAGTTACAACCTGTAATTCCAACATCAGCGGATAAAAACTCCTTTCGTAACTGGTCACGTGCGAATGATGCAAGTTCTTCGGGTTTATCCGAGTTGGTGTAGCCTCTTTTTTCCGCAAATGTTTCGCGAATTTGCTCTTTATTTTTATGGAGTGCTGGTGTGACAATATGGGATGGTGGATCTTCATCTAATTGCAAAATCCATTCACCAAGGTCTGATTCTACTACTTCCACACCACCTAGTTCCAATGCATGGTTTAAACCAATTTCTTCGGTAACCATTGATTTTGACTTGACTACCTTTTTGGCTTCTTTATTCTTTATTACGTTTTGAATATATTCGGTTGCTTCTTCAGCGGTGGATGCAAAGAAGACATTACCACCTCTTCTAGAAACTTGATCACTTAACTGCTGCAAATAATAATCAAGGTTTTCCACTGTGTGCTTGCGGATTTCTTCTCCCAATTGACGCCAATCTTCCCAGTTTCCAAGTTCTTCTGCCTGCGTAAGTTTTCCCGTTCTGAAACGTCCCTGTGCAGAGGAGACAGCCTGGCGCATAAAATCATTTTCAATTCCCTTTTGAACACGTTCTTGATACGAAGATTCATTAATTTGTATGCTCATGAATAGACCTCCTTTTACTCAGTCGGTTGTATTTAAAATCTCTGTTATGTGCACCACTTCTACTTTTTTTCCTTCTCGTTGCATTCTACCGCCAATATTCATCAGACAGCCCATATCCCCGCCAACAAGATAATCTGCCTTTGTTTCTGTCACATGTTGTGATTTTTCTTTTACCATTTCTTCTGAGATAGCAGCATTTTTAACGGAAAATGTGCCACCGAAACCACAGCAATCTTCTTTTACCGGCAACTCGATAAACTCGATTCCTTCAATTTGTTCTAATAATAGAATAGGTGCATCGTTAACTCCTAAAATCCGTGTCATGTGACAAGATGGATGATAGGTAATCCTGCCATTAAACGTAGAACCGACATCAACAATCCCCAGTACATCGACTAGAAATTGTGTTAATTCGTATGATTTTTCAGCTAATTCCTTCGCGCCTTCTTCCCATTCTTTGTCACCCTTAAATAGATTAGGGTATTCCTTGAGCATACCAACGCAGGAGCCTGATGGGCCAACTACATAATCTGAATCTTTGAACGCGCGTATCATCTGTTTCATTGGTTGTTTTGCTTCCTTAACATAACCACTATTGTATGCTGGTTGACCGCAGCAGGTTTGTAATTCCGGAAAGTCAACATCACAGCCAACCCGTTCTAGTATTTCAACCGTATCTTTCCCGACATTTGCCGAGAAAATATCACATAGACATGTAATAAACAATGAAACTTTCACTAGGTTCACTTCCCTCTATTAAAAAATCGCGGTTAAACAAATATAATAACCTACTATAATAGTAGTTCGACCAGCCACGGAGCTATCACAGAAATAGCTACCGCACTAACGACGACCAGAAGCGGGGGTATTACAGACCGTTAATACGTGATAAATGATAGAACCGAAAAGTACGCCTCCAAATCCAGCAATTACCACAAAAACACCGTATAAAAAATAATATGAAAAATGATTTTACATATGTGTAACAATTTTTAAAACACCCCCAATCATCAAGTGATGAGTGAGAATTGTAATCAGCAGGATGGCTCTACTTTTAGTCAAGTGTTTCTTTATTAAGTAAAATCAAAGATTCAATCACTATTTATGCGATGTTAGTGATTATATGATTGACGCAATTAAATTCACAAGGTTCTGAATTATAATATACTCTAATATTATATTTAACGAAAGCAAATTGCTAGTACTGTATCAATGCACGATGCAACAAACTTATTTAAACTGGGGTCTATATTTTAGTAATTAATCGTGATAACAGGAAGAGAGAGTATTTTCTGTTCTCCTAACTATTTAAATTTTATAAAAAGATGTTATCATAATATATAATCTTTACCGTATATAGATAAAATGTGAGGGGTGATTTGTTAATTGATCAACTAGGGAATTAAAGCACTAATACTAAACATAAAAATGAAGAAGGGGAGAGGGAATTTATGTATCCAACTATTCTTAGACATCCTGGGCCTACGCCTATACCTAAAAAGGTGGAACTGGCAATGGCGCAAAATATGATTAGCCACCGTTCAGAGGAATTTGTTAAGCTCTACCGAGAAACGATGGAACGTGTAAAACCTATATTTGGGACGAAACAAGAAATTTTGCTTTTACCTTCAGGTGGGACGGCCGCGCTTGAAGCAGCTGTGGTCAATTCTGTTTCTCCTGGGGAAGAAATAGTTGTGATCACAGTAGGCGCCTTTGGGGATTATTTCGTCTCGATATGCGAGAAATACGGCTTAAAAGTACATAAACTTGAAAAAAATTGGGGAGAGGCCTGTACGGAGAGTGAGCTGATTGAATTTTTAAAGCCGTTATCCAATATTAAGGCTGTCTTTGCAACGCATAATGAAACTTCAACAGGAATCATTAATCCTATAAAACAATTAGCAAGAGTAGTTCAGGAACATTCAGATGCTCTCTTTATAGTGGATAGCGTGAGCGGTATTGGAGGGGTGTCCGCCCGAATGGATGAATGGGGTATTGATATTTTAGTAACCGGTTCACAAAAAGCAATGATGCTTCCTCCAGGTCTCGCCTTATTAGCAGTTAGTGAAAAAGCATGGAAGGTGATAGAGGCTAATCGTTCGACTGCTTATTATTTAAATCTATTAAGTTATCGTGATTGGGCAGAAAAAGGAATGACTCCCAATACCCCGGCGGTTTCCCTTATTATGGGACTTTCTGCTGTGTGCGATTTAATTGAGGAGGAAGGTGGGATTGCGAAAACAGCTGAAAGACACGAAGTCATGAAAAATATGGTTCGATCAGCCATGAAAGCATTGTCGATTGAATTGTTAACAAGCGACGAATTTGCATCCCCAACAATTACAGCAATCCGCACTCCTGAAGGATTGGATCTTGCAACATACTTAGCCCACTTAAAGAAAAAGTATCAACTAGATTTTGCGGGTGGTCTTGGTCACCTTCAAGGTAAAATTTTCAGATTTGGGCATATGGGGTATTGTTTCCCTAGCGATGTTCTTCAAGCTGTTTCCCTTATGGAAGCCGGATTACAAGATTTTGCTTATCCATTTGAGCCTGGAGCTGGGGTCAAAGCGGCACAAGATGTTTATTTGTCCTCATTAAGACAGCGAAGCCCAGTGTTTTAATTAGTTTATTTAAAAAATATTGCAAGAAATCCCCTTCAAATTGTATCGTAATTAGGAGGGGATGAATTGCAAGGTGTTGAACCATTAAAAACAAGCTTGATATTAAGCGAATAATGGTTAATCTATAATTAAATTTATCAGAATATAAATTAAAATGTAAATATTTCATAATCCATTACGTGAAGATTGATAGCTTTGGTTAGATAGCTTCATTGCGTTCAACAACGCAAGATCAAAACTAAAATTTAATGAAAGTGATTTCGGGGTGCAGATAACTAAACGGCAGGCTCGGATTATTCTGGGGTAAGAACGTAACCATTTGTCCAAAGGAGGATTCATATGATTTATTCAGACACAGAAAGTATTTTGCCAGAAGAACAAGTAAAAGTAAATAATGAACGAGAGCATCTCCTTGGCAATAGCGGCATGCAAATCATGGAAGCTTATTCCGAAGCGGATATTTCCAAAGTGCTCACCTTTGCTTATGAACATGAAAAAACAGTTAACGTGATTTCTGGTGGGACGAAGCAAGGTTTTGGCGGGGAATCAGAAAGTGCAGATATATTATTATCGCTTGCAAACTATAAAGGCATTGTAGAACATTCTGTCGGAGATCTAACAATGACGGTGAGGCCTGGAACAACCCTCAAAGAAATTACAGATGAACTGGCGAAAAAAGGGCAATTTGTCGCTCTTGATACAGCTTGGCCGGAAATGGCGACAATCGGTGGCATCATTTCTGCTAATGACAGTGGGCCAAAGCGATTGCTCTACGGCTCAGCGAGAGATTTAGTCATTGGCCTGCGGGTTGTTTATGCAGACGGCAGGGTAATTCGAACAGGTGGAAAAGTGGTTAAAAATGTTGCTGGCTATGATATGAATAAACTTTTTATCGGTGCGATGGGAACGCTTGGTGTGATTAGTGAAATTACGATTAAACTGCGCCCGCTTCCCAAATATGAAGGACTTTCGCTCATTCATTTTCCCGAGGGAAGTGAAAATAAAATTCATGATTTTTCCGTTTCCTTGCTTGACTCCGTAATGGAACCAGTGACCTTAGAGTTATTAACTCCGACTCTTGCTGAAATATTAACCGGAAAGAACAGCTACATCTTAGGAATAGCCTTTGAGGACAGGGAAAAAGCGGTGCTCGAGCAGGTAAAGTGGATAAGAGAAAATCTACCTGAGGGTGTGGGACATACCGTAATGTATCAGGAAGAAGCAAAGAAATGGTGGGAAGACTTCCGGCAGATTGGACCAAACGGCTACAATGATGAAGTTGATGAGGCAAATACTTGGGCAGCGTTGAAAATCGGCAGCAACAACATGGATGTACTTGGTAATCTTGAAGCGGCTGAAAAGCTTGCAGAAACCCATCACCTAATACTCCAAGGACACGGCGGCTTAGGGCACGGCATTTCACGCATATATATAAAAGGCCGCCCCGATGATATCGTTTCTTTCATTAAAAAATTAAGAGCAAAAACAGAAGAGAAAAACGGGTTTGTTGTTTGTACGCACTTGCCGTTTAAGTTAAGGGAAACGGTCAGTGTTTGGGGCGTTAAACCAGCGCACTTCGCACTTCTAGAAGGGATTAAGCAAGCGAATGATTCGAAGCGTATCCTGAACAGAAAACGATTTGTAGGAGGAATATGACATGAATGTGGGTGAAAAAGAAAAAGAGACAATGAACCTTGTCAATATGCTGGAAAAAGGTGGACCCGCCTGTGAAACGAAGACCTTGGGAAATTATATTTGGGATGATTTACCTGATCCGGATAAATGGGCGGATTGTGTGCATTGCGGCATGTGCTTAGAGGCATGCCCGACATATCAGGAAACAGGAGAAGAACAGCATTCGCCAAGAGGTCGGGTTTATTTAATCCAAGCAGTCGCAGAAGGAAAAATTGATATTAATGAAGCGTTCTCCAAGCCAGTATTTGACTGTCTTGATTGCAGAGCCTGTGAAACAGCTTGCCCGGCAGATGTTCAGGTTGGTGGTTTGATTGAGGAAGCCCGGGGCCAAATCCGTCAAGCAATGCCTTTAAAAGGTTTTAAAGGTACTGTCAGCAAAACGGTTTTAAATGGCATTTTCCCAAATAAGAAACGGCTGAACATGCTTGGCGGTCTCATACGGTTTTATCAGAAAAGCGGTATGCAAACAATCGCTAGAAAAACGGGTGTGCTGAATGTAATGCCAAATCATATGAAGGATATGGAAGCGATTCTTCCGGAAGTTGGAAAACCTGTGCTTGGCAGATATCCGGAAGAGGTCCCGGCGGAAGGGAAGGTGAAAGAAAGAGTTGGTATGCTGACCGGCTGTGTGATGGATATCATGTTCAGTGATGTGAACGAAGCGACCATTCGCGTTTTAAATCATAATGGTTTTGAAGTCGGCTTGCCAAAACAACAAGGATGCTGTGGTGCCCTTCATATTCACGCTGGTGATAGAAAGACGGGGAAGGAACTCGCAAAACGGAACATAGAAGCCTTTAAAGATTTTGATAAAGTGCTGGTCAATGCAGCTGGGTGTGGCTGTGCGCTCCAGGAATATGATGAGCTATTCCGCAATGATCCGGAGATGCTCCCGCTGGCGGAAGAGTTTTCCCAAAAGATAGAGGATGTTTCCAAGTTTTTATATGACAATGATTTTAAACGGCCAAAATCTGCAATCAACACAAAGATTACGTACCATGATGCGTGTCATCTGGCGCACGGGCAAGGGGTCCGCTTTGAACCACGCCAGCTTTTGCAAGAAATCCCGGGTGTAGAAATGGTAGATTTGCCTGATGCAGACAGATGTTGTGGCAGCGCGGGAATTTATAATCTCACACATCCCGAAATGGCAGGTAAACTGCTTGACCGGAAGATGGATGATATACCGGATAATGTGGAAATGATTTCAATGGGTAACCCTGGCTGCATGCTGCAAATTGCAATGGGGGTCAAGAAGCATGGCCGTAGTGAAAAGGTTGTTCATACCATCCAACTGCTTGACTGGGCCTATGAAAAAGACAAACAGCTATTGAAATCATAAGAAATGAGGGAGGTGCTCGGCTTGTTTGGAAAAAAGCGTAAAATACAAGGGTTGGATGCTGTCATTCAGAAATTAATGGCTATCGTTGGAGAAAATGAAGTGCTTTATAAAAAGGAAGACCTCATATCCTATGAATGTGACGGTTATACGATGTATAAGGGGATGCCGCGAGCCGTTGTATTTGTAAAAGATACACAGCAGGTTTCTCAAGTGGTGAAATGTTTAAATAAAGAAGAGATCCCGTATATTGCAAGAGGGGCAGGAACGGGCTTGAGCGGAGGGGCGACACCGCTGGGCGGGGAAGTGCTCATCAGTTTGGTGAAAATGAAGCGAATGCTCCATCTGGACCTGGAAAATAGAAAAGCAGTAGTGGAACCAGGTTATATTAACTTGAAATTGACCCAATCTATTTCAGATAAAGGCTACTATTATGCTCCGGATCCTTCCAGTCAGTATGCATGCACGATTGGTGGAAATGTCGCCGAAAATTCGGGTGGTGCCCATTGTTTGAAATACGGGGTGACCACAAACCATATATTAGGGCTTGAAATGGTTCTCCCGAGCGGAGAAATTGTGGAAATCGGGGAAGAAGGGGTTCCAGACCAGCCAGGATATGACTTATTAGGCTTACTTACCGGTTCTGAGGGAACACTTGGAATTGTGACAAAGGTTACGGTGAAAGTTTTAAAAAATCCCGAGGGAAAGAAAACGGCGCTTGCCTACTTTGATGATATTGATGATGCCAGCCAAGCTGTCTCGGATATTATCGCTGCAGGTATCATTCCTGCCGCACTGGAGATGATGGATGAGATTGCCATTGAAGGCGTGGAATCAGCCGCTTACCCAGTAGGACATCCAAGGGACATTGCCGCATTTCTTCTGATTGAGGTGGATGGAATTGCTGTAGGGATTGATGACCAGATTGAGGAAATTCTCACGGTTTGTAAACAAAATAATGTCCGTGAAGTAAAAGTCGCTAAAGATGAAGCTGAACGTAGCCTCTGGTGGGCAAACCGCAAGATGGGTTTTGGTGCAATGGGGGCAATATCCCCGGATTATCTTGTGCAAGACGGAGTAATTCCGAGAACCCGATTACCGGAAGTCTTAGCAAAAATCACACAAATTAGCAGGAAGTATGATCTCCGGATTGCAAATATCTTTCATGCAGGGGATGGAAATCTTCATCCGCTAATTTTGTTTGATGCAAGCGTTCCAGGTGAAAGTGAACGTGCATCTAGAGCAGGTTCAGAATGTTTGAAGGTCTGTGCAGATGTCGGTGGATCGATTACGGGTGAACATGGGGTCGGGATTGAAAAATCAGCCGAAATGCGTTTTATTTTTACGGATGAAGAGATAGCAGCGCAAACAAATATCCGCAACGTATTTAACCCGGAAGACTTGTTGAATCCAGGTAAACTATTCCCACAGCCCGGACGCTGTGTTGAAATAACAGGGCGAGACCACGAAGAATTGCATCCTGTTCAATAAGTTAATAGAAAACGATTTAATACAAATGAGGAAGCAACGGGGACTGTTGTATGAGAGCGATTAGCGATGAAGTTTATCAGATTAAAAGATAGATAGCATAACTTTCAGGGCACTTTTTAGCACGCATTAACGGTCTGTCATAACCCCCACCTCTAAACAGGAGGGAAGCCCGACATGTGAAGGTGTGGGATATACAGTCCGTAAATCCCTGATTCTGTTCAACTAACATTCAGTCGGGGAGGTAAAGAATTCCCCACTGAATGAAGCTTCAGTTTACGAAGCTTCGTTGGTATTCCGATTTAGAGCATTTCTATAAAAGAAAAAGACAATTTTGTTAACGCTTCCAAAGGTGAGTGTCATTATCCGTTATGCTGATTAGACAAGTATGCGGCCTTATGCGCAACTTTGATAGAGAGGGTTGAAATAATATGTAAAATATATGGAACTAGTGAACTTCAAGATTCGGTACAGCAAGAGGCAACATAACAAAATGGAGGAAAACCCCACCATCATCATTAAGCAATAATCAGAAGTAATAGTATTGCTTAATATAAATGAAATCCAAGGAGGGAAAAAAATGGGGGATGGAATGTTAGCTATTCTGGCGTTACTTCCGATTATTGTTGTTGCAGTCTTTTTAGTAGGATTAAAGTGGCCTGCGAGTAAAGCGATGCCGCTATCTTACATCGTTGCAGTCCTACTGGCACTTTTTGTCTGGGATGTAGCCTTTCCGCAAGTTGCCGCTGCTTCTATTCACGGTCTAATCGTTGCTGTCACCTTATTATTTATTATTTTCGGTGCGATTTTACTATTGAACACTTTACAGGAAAGTGGAGGTCTGCACACGATTCGTCGCGGTTTTACAGATATTTCACCAGACCGCCGTATTCAGGTCATTATCATTGCTTGGCTGTTTGGCTCGTTTATTGAAGGTTCTGCAGGATTTGGTACACCTGCAGCTGTTGTAGTACCGTTAATGGTTGGGCTTGGGTTTCCGGCAATGGCTGCGGTTGTTGCTGGCTTGGTAATTCAAAGTACCCCAGTATCATTCGGAGCTGTTGGAACACCAATGCTTGTGGGAGTAGGTTCAGGAGTTGAGCCACTTACACAAATCACAAATCTTTCAAGTTTTATTTTCGATGCTGCTACTAAAGTAGCCGCACTTCATTTTATTGCAGGATTATTTGTCCCATTATTTTTAGTTGGGATCTTAACGAAATTTTTCGGGAAAAACAAATCATTTAGCGAAGGTCTGAAGGTATGGAAGTTTGCGATATTTGCAGCACTTGCGATGACGATACCGTATATTATTGTTGCTAATATATTAGGCCCTGAATTTCCAGCGTTGCTTGGAGGATTAATTGGACTCGCAATTGTAATTCCTGCTGTCCAAAAAGGTTTTCTTACCCCAAAAGGGGAAGATGTCTGGGATTTTGAGGAAAAAGACCGCTGGGATCCAACCTGGACCGGTCG
This sequence comes from Oceanobacillus sp. AG, assembly GCF_009746545.1. Lineage (NCBI taxonomy): Bacteria > Bacillati > Bacillota > Bacilli > Caryophanales > Bacillaceae > Oceanobacillus > Oceanobacillus sp. AG. The sequence goes on along the minus strand of NZ_WOWT01000022.1, from coordinate 57,861 downwards.
GGTTGAACTGAAAAACAACGAAATTTATGCAGGTAAAATCAGCATGTGGCGCGCATGGGCTCCTTACGTATTGATTGCTGTATTTTTATTGATTTCAAGATTGACGGTAGTTGGAGATTGGCTTAAGTCTGTTGAGATCGTAGTTCCTAATATTTTTGGATCAAATATTAGTTCCAGCTGGGAAATTTTATTTTCTCCAGGTTTTATTTTTATTGTTGTTGCTGTAATCACATACTTTATGCACAGAATGAAACCAAGCGATTTTGCGAGGGCATGGAAGACGTCCGGTAAAACAATAATTGCTGCCAGTTCTGCACTTGTGTTTACGGTTCCGATGGTACAGGTATTTATCAACACAGCAGGCGGAGCAGCGGGCTACCCAGAAATGCCAATTGCTTTAGCGGAAGGTGTGGCAAATCTTGCAGGTTCCGTGTATCCGATTTTCGCAACATTTATTGGAGGGATCGGAGCATTTGTAGCTGGTAGTAATACAGTCAGTAATATGATGTTTTCTTACTTTCAATTTGGAGTAGGTGAACGCATTGGCGCTGATCCCTCTTGGGTAGTTGCCCTTCAGGCAGTTGGTGGCGCAGCAGGTAACATGATTTGTGTGCATAACGTCGTAGCAGCATCAGCTGTTGTTGGGCTCGTAGGAAAAGAAGGTCACGTTATTCGTAAAACGCTTCTGCCGTTTTTCTATTATTCACTTTTAGCGGGATCCATCGGCTATTCCATAATATGGACAGCAGAAAAAGGAATATTTAATATTGGCTCAATCCTTGCACTGATTATTTGGACCATTGCGATTTATATTATTGCGACAAACAACAAGCGCTTGAATGCGATTGGAGGAAATAAGAAGAGTGCATAAATTACTTTCGTTTCGCTCTTTTAGGTAGATTTAGATTGAGTTTTACCACGTATTAACGGTCTGTAAAAGCCCCCACCTCTAAACATGGGGGAAGCCCAACATGTGAGGTTGGGGGATATATAGTCCGTAAATCCCCACTGAATGAGTTTCACTTTATAACGCTGCTAACTCCAATGTACATAGCGTGACTTTGGAGTTAGCAGCATTTAATATTTTACATAATGATTTTTAGGCTGGGATTTTACTGAAATTCTTGCGCTTGTGTCCAGTGGATAAGGAATATCTAGTTTGTTCGTAATAGTGAAGTTTCAGTTCTCGGATAAACTTTTACTTACTTTCATGCTCAGTGATCTGTATTGTCAATTTTTTGATGTTCCTCGTCGTTCTGTTGCTTAAGGATGACATAATATTGCTCTGAACCGAGTCCACCTTCATTAATCATGTCTGCAATTTCCCTGGAGCGTGTTTCCTTCGTTCGGTCAATTGTAATTTTTTGTTTTTCATGATTAGGCATTTTAGAAACCTCCTTTCTTCCTTTCGTTTTAACGGAAGTTCGGATTATTTACTCTATTACGTAATAATTTATATTCACTTTCTCTATATGCGGTTAATACGCATATAATGAAAGATTGGTTGACTAATTACCGTAAATTGCTTATCATTTAAGAGCATCAATACATCATTGAATAAACGCATTAATTCACTAAAGTATTCTAGAGTGATTTTAAGGACTGTTATATTCTAAGTATGTAAATAGATTTTTAGAAAATAACGGAGGATACAATGAAGAAGAGCATAACCTTTACAAAATCACTCATTCCAATAATCGGTTTAATCATTGCAGGAGCAAGTTCTATTTTCATTTGGGATGCTGGCATGAGTTTTCCGTTAATCGTTGGAGTGATATTAGCTTCCATCATGGCTGTTCGTTCTGGGTGGGAGTGGAATGAAGTTCAAAAGATGATGGCAAATGGTGTAAGCAGGGTTTTGCCAGCATTGTTTATTTTATTAACGATTGGTATGATTATAGGATCCTGGATAGCTAGTGGGGCGATTCCTACGATGATTTACTATGGCATGATGCTGATTAGTCCGGCCTGGTTTGTTCCAATCACTGGCCTTGTGACGGGGATTGTGTCCATTACACTTGGAACATCCTTCACCTCTATCGCAACAGTCGGGATAGCTTTTATGGGAATTGGTGACGCATTAGGATTTTCTCCGGCACTTGTTGCGGGAGCTATTGTTTCTGGAGCGTTTTTTGGAGATAAACTATCGCCACTGTCTGACACAACAAATATTGCTGCGGCGATGGTTGAAACAGATTTATTTAGTCATGTTAAACATATGTTATGGGATACGATTCCTGCATTCTTGCTAGCACTTGGATTATTTTGGATGATCGGGAAATCTGAAGTGACGGATATTAAATTGGATTCAGCTTTGATTGATATGTTCATGGAAACGTTAAACGATGCTTTTGTAATTCATCCATTGTTATTACTGCTTCCAGTCTTTACTGTTTTTTTAATGATTAGGCGGGTGCCGGCACTACCGGCTTTAATGAGTGTTGGTTTATTGGGTGCTGCTATTGCTGTCGTTATTCAAGGAAGTTCTATTGCGTCAACTGTTCAAGCAATGTCAACTGGCTTTGCAATCGAGACGGGTGTTGAAGCTGTTGATTCCTTATTAAATCGTGGCGGGTTTACCTCCATGCTGGAGACAGTTGGTATCTTAATTGTTGCCACAGCTTTTGGTGGTATCCTAGAAGAAACGGGATCATTTAAAGTCTTAACAAGAAAACTGTTGGAGAAGGTAAAGACAACCGGATCTTTAATCGCCTCTACCTTATTAACCACTTCTGTTGTTGTGTTAGCAAGTGGAGAGCAATATTTATCTATTATATTGCCGGGAAGAACCTTTGTGCAGAAATATAAAGAAATGAATATTGATACGAAAAATTTATCTAGAACAGTTGAATCAATGGCTACGGTTGGCATAAACCTTGTGCCTTGGAGTGTGACCGCAGTGTTTGCCTCGGGAATTCTAGGAGTAAGTGCTTGGGAATACATACCATATGCATTCTTTATTTATCTTGTTCCATTGATAAACCTGCTGTTTGGGTTTACTGGATGGACGATTGCTAGAAAAGATTATAGCGAATAAGAGCTATAAAGTAAATAAAAAGCCTATCCCAATGGGGAGAAAGGCTTTTTATTTTTGTACGAATTATTTAATGGTAGCGGCCCCAGTTTCCATCTGCAACTCTACGGAGAGATGATCACATAACGCATCAACAAAATCCGCACTGTCATTTAAGTATTCACTTTGCACGGCGCTCATGCCAAGCCCCTTCGCCTTATTGATCGCATCCGTTGTAATCTCCTGGATCGCTTCAATATTTTCTATAACGGACAGTGCTTCAATAAAGATAACGGCTGGGACGTTTTTTGCATGTAGCTCATCAACTACATCAAGCACATCCGGCCCTAACCAGCGCTGGGGAAGAGGTTTACCGCTCCGATAAGCTAGATGGTAGTCTTTAACAGGAAGAGAATCGGCAACCTTCTTAGCCAATGTTTCGTATTGCATAATCATCGTTTGATGTGCTTTCGGAACGCCGGGCTTGCTGTGGACCGTGAACACGATTTCCGCTTGCTTTCGTTCCGCTTCTGGCAGCCATTCGTAAGCGGTTTTCGCACGGTCAGCTAAAACTTCGACAAATTGGTCATGATCACAGTAGGTTGCTACATGGACGATTTTCGTTTGGTCATTTTCTTCCCGAAATATTTTGGTGAATCGCTTTTCATATGCATTACTGCCCGTAAGCGAATCAAATGGTGTGAGACTGAATGTAGCGATTCGCTTCGGGTTTAGCTTAATACATTCCTCAGCAACGGTTTGAATCGATGGTTCTGTATGGTGGTTGGCTACATAGACAATCCATTTTTCACCAGATTCTTTCGTTAATTTCTTTACCAATGCTCGGCCGACGCGTGCTGTATTCGCTCCTAAAGGGTCAGCCATGCCGTGTGCCTCATATGTCTTGACCCCTGCAGCGATATTTTCCTCTGTAGCTGTTCCATGATAAATATCATTGTAAAATCCAGCAACATCATCAATCGACGTGAGACTTCCATAACTAAATAAAACAAGAATATTCATTGAATCACTCCAATCCATATATCCAATCAACCATAATCTCAAGTCCTTTAATTACTTCCACGTTTGGGTTCATTAAATATTTTACATCAAGCAATTTGACTCGGTCGTTTTCAATTGCTTGCAGACTACCCCAGCCGGGATTCTCACTTAATTCGGTGAAATCTTCTTCCCCATTACCAAAGAAGTCAAGCAGGAAAATATAATCCGGATCCATCTTCATCACTTGTTCAATGGAAGCGGGAGTAGAGCCTTCCAAGCCGATTTGATCCACTGCAGGTGTTGCTCCAGCTAATTGGATTAAATCATAGGAAATGTTTCCAGGTCCCATCATGAATGGTCCGGTTCCTGCTCCGACTTCCGAAAGAACTAAGACAGATGGTGCATCTTGATCTTCTGGAATTTTACCTTGAATTGCTGTGATATCATTTTCCATCTGTTCAATCAATTCGGCTGCTTTTTCCGTTTCTCCAACTGCTTGACCGATTACTTCGATATTTTCCATGAATTGGGCAAGTGTACCCATCGTTTCAAAAGTAATAATCGGTAGGTCAATTTCACTTAAAATACTGCTCGCATCTTCTTCCTGCCCATGCATTTTCGTTAGTAAAAGTAAATCTGTTTCATAGGCGAGGACTTCTTCTGGATCAATATATGCCGCCGTAGAAACCCGATTAGGAATTTCCTCGGCCTTTTCGGTATGTGTTGACAAATGTTCATCTTCAGCAGAACTAGAGATAGCGACAACTCTGCTTGGATCGACAAGTTCCAGTAAAATTTCCGTTACGTCAAGCGATAATGGTAAAATATTTTCCGGTTTTTCATTGATTGTTATTTCTTCCCCATCATGTTCAATCGTTACTGGAAAATCTTGTGTATTTTTGTCTTCTGCGGTTTCAACTTTATTACCGTCTTTCGCTTCTTCTGTATTCGTTCCATCAGTCGATCCGCAGCCAATTAGAAATATGGCGATACATAATATACTGCTTACAATAAATAGATTCCTTTTCATTGTATTCCTCCTCGAACATGATTCCCTTTTTAAAGAGGGGTTACGTTTAATGCATCGATTAGTTCATCCCGTCTTATTTTCGCATCGATATGGTAGGTTTCTTTTAATCTTTCTTCTGTCAATACTTCATTTGAATGGCCAAATGTCCTTACTTCGCCATTTTGCAGCAAAAGTAGCTTCTCTGAAAAGCGGGAAGCAAGATTCAAGTCATGCAGCACTGTTACAACTGTCTTACCCTGGGACGTGAGTGCTTGCAGTAATTTTAATATGTGCATTTGGTAATAGATATCAAGGGCGGAGACTGGTTCATCGAGTAAAATCAACGGTGCATCTTGTGCGAGAGCTTTTGCGATAAAGACGAGCTGTCGCTGACCACCGGACAAATTCAGGATGGAATCATCCCGAAAGCGCCACGTATTCGTTGCGAGCATCATTTCTTTTATGATCTCTTCGTCAGCTTTATTGGATTGTAAGAATTCACGATGAGCATGCCTCCCCATGGAAACAACCTCTTTGACATTGAAATTGAAATCGATATGGGTATCCTGGGGAACATAGCTTAAGTGTCGTGCCATTTCTTTATGGGAGTATGCTTTCTGATCCTTACCGGCAATCTTTATTTTTCCTTCCTTAGCAGTGATCAGTTGGGCAATTGTTTTCAGTAAAGTTGTTTTCCCGCTGCCGTTCGGACCAATTAGACCGATAAATTCGCCTGGCGCGACATGAAAGTTTATGTTTTTTAAAATCTGTTTATCACCGAGCGTTACATGTAAATTGCTAACATCGATCATAAAGACACTCCTTTGTAAGCTCTGATAATAAGAAAGACAAATAATGGGGCACCGATCAGGGCACTCACAACACCAACCTGCAATGTGATCGGCTGAATGACCATTCGCGAAATTAAGTCTGCTAAGATAAGGAATGCTGCCCCGCCAAGTGCACTTGCCGGTAAGAGTAGTCGGTGATCTGGCCCGATAGCAAGCCTTAATATATGCGGAACAACGAGTCCGATAAAGCCGATGATTCCACTAACAGCAACTGCTGCACCGGTGATTAATGCGGCAATGGTAAGCACAAAGTTGCGAGTAACCCGCGTGTTGATTCCCGAAGTTTTCGCATGATCTTCGCCGAGGAGCATCATATTCAACTGGCTGCCAAATAAGAATAAGATGATAATACCAATGGTAATCGGAATCGAGATAATGAGGACATGCTCCCATGTTCTGGCTTCAAGGCCTCCCTGCAACCAGAAAACGATGCCTCGCAGTTCTTGTTCGTTTTTAGATGTAGCGACGAGCACGTTCATCATTGCCGAGAAAAAGGAATTGACACCGATGCCGAGTAAAAGTAATACCGCTATACTTCGCTGATTCGTCGCTTTCCAGACAATGATGATGACAAACATAGCGAATAGGGCACCAATAAATGCAGATATTGGCAGCAACCACTGATTTATTGCTGACCAACCAAAAAATATCGCACAAACAGCACCGAGAGCAGCCCCGCTGGAAACACCGATATAACCGGGTTCAACGAGAGGGTTACGAAACAAGCCTTGCATTGCAACACCGGCAACCGCTAAAGCAGCACCGACAAAGCTTGCGACAAGTACGCGGGGAAGGCGGACCTCTGTAATGACGACCCACTGTTGGTCTGTGAAACCAGCATAATTAATGAGCTGTAGTTTATGTAAAAATATCATAATCGTTTCTTTAAAAGGAATCGAAATCGGTCCTAGAGAAACCCCTACGATAAACGCGACAGCTAGAATGATTGTCATCAGCACTAATGTAATTGTTGTTTTAAAGACGCGATTACGCTTCCATCTCATTGTTAATTTATTCATAAAGCACCTTCAATTTGTACTCCTCTCGGGTGGTAAGGGTAGTTGGATTTTCTTTTTATCACGTATTAACGGTCTGTAATATCCCCATCTTTAAATAGGAAGGAAACCCAATATGTGAAGGTCGGGGATAAACAGTCTGTAAATACCTGATTCTGTTCAACTAATATTCAGTGGAAGGAAGGTAAGGATTTCCCACTGAATGAAGTTTCACTTTATTGAATTACCATTATAGCAAAAAGAGGCAAGTTCTTCTTGCTTTTCGAGGAAATGTACTGAATCATTCATAATTTTATTAAAAAAGGCAGCGTTTCATCCAATTTTGTGGAAAAACACTGCCCGCTTGATTTCTAATATCTTATTTCGTACTTTCCACGGTGTTCCTAACGCCGGCAATGCCCAGCGGTCAAGGCCGTACTAATCGGGGACTTTCCAGGCTAGAATGACGAGGATTGCAACCAGCAGCATGCTTGATCAAGAAGTGGGTTCAAGTATCATATAAATCGACATACAATTGTCCTTTGGAATCGATTTGTGCTAAAAATACATCACTAATATCATAGGCGCCTTGCTTTTTCACTTCTGTTTCTAGCCATTCAGCAGTGAACCCTAACACTTCCATGCTTTTTGTCATCATTTTTCCATCCATAATTAAAATCATCGGACCATGTTCCAAGGGAATTGGCATGTTTAACATTTTTGCAGTAACCGGTTGCTGATCGGTTTTTAACATAATACTTAATTTACCGTTCGTCTCTAATATAGCCATTTCAACGTCAGACACTTTAAAAACGTCTTTTTCCCTTAATAAGAGCATTAATTCATTGAGATTCATCAGATTCTTTTTCATATTCTTCTCAAGAATCTTGCCGTTTTCTATAAGGGTTGTCGCTTTTCCATCTGTCAGATTAGAGAATGCATTGGATTTCATTCCGATATAGGAGCAAGATTGGAAAGAGCCCCCACACGAATAATGACATTAAGCCATTCAATGCCTTAACATTCTGGTCAACAGACATTGTTGCAGCAATCGAGCCAATCGTGATCCCAACACAATAATCAAAAAATGTAAGCTGGGAAATTTGTTTCTTTCCCATCATTCTCGCCATGAGAAATAATAATAAAAAAGCTGCGATTGAGCGTAGTAAGATTAATATCAGTTCCGGCATCTTTTTTCCACCTTTTACATTTATTATTTAGCTTTAGTATGGGGCAAGATATGCATATCAATTCATGGAAAAGGAGGAGCATTTCTTTGCGTAAAATGATCGGTTTTATCTGTTTATTTGTCTTACTTGTTGGTTGTGAAAATAATTTCGGCGGTCAAGCTTTCTATGACCAGATTAAGGAGATAGAAAGCAGGGTGGAAGCAGAAGATTGGGAAGACGTCGTGGTGAAAGCTGAAGAATTGAAGGAATTGTATAAGCAAGATAAGTGGAAATTGCAATTATTAGGGGATGAGGATGAATATGAGGGCTTATATGAAGCCATCAATAAATTAATCACTGCGGGAAAAGGGAAGGATGAGGCGAACGTTCGGATGGAATTGTCCGGTATTCATACGCGTATTGAAGATATTTATTCGTTGTGACGAACGAGGCTTAGGTTTCCCCTAAACCTCGTTTGATCTTTTTCTGTCTATAAGCGGTCCAAGCTGTTTTTAAAGCAGAATATGTTCCAACTGCGGCGGCTCCGTAAAAGGCTCCCATAAAAAACCTGCCCATAAATCACCTCGGTGACTGATGAATATGGAAATAATAAATCCGATAATGCTTGCTATCGTTGGGAAGAAGGCCCTGGGAATTGGAAAAAGTTTAAAGCATTGGGTTAATAGAACGACAGCTGGAACTGCAATGACACCATCCCAGAAATTAGTATGAATCGTCGGGAAATCCAAAGTAACTCCTCCTTTTTTAGTAATATGCCTTATTTTGAAAAAATATTACACGCTCAGGTACCAGCCAACTGAGACAACTGCTCTGACCCCGTGTCCCGATCGGGACATGGGGTGATCGGGACATGGGGTCAGAGCAGTTGTCCCAATCTGTTCATTATCTATTCATATTTGGGTTGTAGGGTTAGTGATATGAATAAGGTTGGAGGAATGAGGATGAATCTTGCTTGGAAAGAGATGAAGAAGAATAAGGTGAGATTTTTAATATTGGGTTCGATCGTTTTTCTTGTTAGTTTCCTAACGTTTATCATATCGGGGCTTGCGAATGGGTTGTCTCAGGATAATGCGGCTTTGATTAAAGATTTGCCGGATGGTCAGTTTTACATGAGTGAGGATGCGGAAGAGACGTATAATTTATCAAGGATTGATCTGGATACACAAGAAGAATTATTAGAAAAAGAGGAACAAGCTACAGCGTTGTCGATTCAGCTGGGATTTCTAAATGATGGAGACAACAAACAGCAAAGTGTCGCCTTTGTTACGTCAGCAGGTTCGGAAAATTTCCCTCAAGTAGGAAATGGGGAAGTCATCTTGGACCGCTCGCTGGAAGAGAAGGGCATTAAAGTTGGAGATACATTGACGAACAATCAATTTAGTGGTGAGTTTATTGTAAAAGGGTTTGTTGATCAAGAGAAATTCAGCCACGCGCCTGTTGCATTTATCCATACGGAAAACTATCAAGAAATGTACCGGGTAGAGGAGATGCAACTTGTCTTCATACCGAACGGGGAAACTACCGAATCGGTTAGCGGGCTACAAGCTTTTACAAAAGATGAATTTTTAAATACGATTCCAAGCTTCAACGCAGAACAGCTGTCATTAAATATGATTGTCTGGTTTCTAGTTGTTATTAGCGGTATGTTGTTTGGCATTTTCTTTTATATGATGAACGTGCAAAAGATTGGCCTGTACGGCATTTTAAAAGCAATAGGTTACAAGACTAGTAGTCTATTCAAAATGATGTGGACGCAAATGATATTCATTACATTACTCGCTCTAGGAATATCCATTGCACTTAGTCAGGTTTTCAATCAGATCGCTCCGGACGGGATGCCCTTTAGCTTACCTGTCGGAACAACATTGCAGTTGTCCATTGTATTCCTCGTGATTGGATTCATCGGTTCGACCTTATCAGGCATCCAGATAAAAAAGGTCAATCCTTTACAGGCAATTCAGCAAGGAGAGATGTAACATGTCCATACTAACAATGGAAGAAGTGAGAAAGACATTTACAAACGGAGAAATAGAAGAAGAGATATTGAAAGGAATTAATCTCTCGCTTCAGAAAGGGGAAGTTACGGCACTGGTCGGAGCATCCGGTTCCGGTAAAAGCACCCTGCTCACGATAGCTGCAGGTCTACAAGACGTATCAGTCGGTCAAATAATTGTGAACGGAGAACGTTTAACCGGAATGAATCAGGAACAAATCCGTAAGATCCGTGCGAGTCAATTTGGTTTTGTTTTTCAATTTGCCCATCTCGTTCCGTTTCTTACCGCAGAAGAACAACTCTTGCTCATGCTTGAGGTTTCCGAGTCGAAATTAACGAAACAGGAACAGAAAATAGAAGTCGATCGGATGTTGACATTGGTTGGAATGAGCCACCGGAAAAATGCATATCCAGCTTCCATGTCAGGCGGGGAGAAGCAGCGGGTTGCCATTGCTCGGGCCATGATTCATAAGCCTAAAATTCTATTCGCCGATGAACCGACCGCAAGCTTGGATTCCAAGCGGTCGCAGGATATTATGGAATTAATCCGCGAACTGACGAAAAGTGAGAAGATCACGACACTGATGGTCACACATGATGAAGAGATACTAAAATTTGTTGACCATGTGGTTAAAATGAGTGATGGGGTCATTTAATGATCTCAATTCACTTACATTTAGTGTCCAACCCAGCCCTTGATATTGCACAGGGCTGTTTTTTTCTGTACAGTTTGGTTAAAGAAAATATTTTCATAGGAGTTAACAAAATGACAACTATTTTAATTGTTGATGATGATAAAAATATCTTGAATCTCGTATCCATCCATCTGTCTGAACAAGGTTATCACGTGTTGAAAGCGCAGGATGGAATTGAAGCATTAGAAATCCTTCATGAAGAAATTTGTCACTTAGCAGTTGTTGACGTGATGATGCCGTTTATGGATGGTTACGAACTGACGAAGGAAATCAGGAGGCAGTACAATATTCCAGTTATCCTGCTCACTGCTAAAAGTCAAATCGATGATAAAGAGCAAGGATTCCAGGCAGGAACAGACGATTATCTTGTGAAGCCGTTTGAGCCAAAGGAATTGGAGTTCCGGATTAAAGCATTGTTGCGCCTTTATTATAATGAACACGATGAATTTACGATTCGAATCGGTGAGACTACGATTAATAAAAGGACGTATGAAGTGAAAGCCGGTGACCGGACCATTCTTTTACCATTAAAAGAGTTTGAACTATTATATTTTCTTATGTCACATCCGAAGCAGGCATTTACCCGCGAGCATCTAATCGAACAAATTTGGGGCTTTGATTATGAGGGGGATGATCGCACTGTAGACGTGCATATTAAGCGGCTCAGGAAACGTTTTTCAACATGGACCGATGATTTCCAAATAAAAACTGTCAGAGGGGTCGGCTATTTACTCGAGGCGAAACGCACATGAGGACGCTTTATGTCAAGCTTGTTGTCATGACGATCGGGATCATGATACTCAGCAGTATTCTAGCTTTCCTATTATCCAATACGTATTACCAGCAAAAATTAAAACCGGAAAACGATGAAAAAATTACAACAATCGCTGAATCGATAACGACATATATTGATGAGAATCCGAACATTGATCTGATCGACTATTTGGAGAGCATTGCAGCTGTCGGTTATCAAATGTATTTGGTTGATGACACTCAGGAAGGGAATTTTTACGGAGCGGAATTCAGGGATAAGAGTCTTTCGAAACAGACAGTGGAACTTGTTTTAAACGGCGAAGTGTACCACGGCATCCTGGAGTTTCCCCAAGAAACATTTGTGACTGGCTTCTTTGCAAATGAATTGAAGAATACAATCGGTGTCCCGATAACACATGGCGGGAAAAATTATGCGCTCTTCCTAAGACCGGATATTAAATTACTCTTCAATGAAATGCATTTTCTATTTGCCTGGTTGCTTGTATTCACGATTCTGTTAAGTATTATTTTAGTAGCCATCAGCACGAAATATCTAGTTAAGCCAATATCCGAGTTAACGGCGGCAACGAAATTGCTTGCAGAAGCTAATTTTAATGTAGAAGTAGGGACAAACCGGAATGATGAGCTTGGAAAACTTTCACAAAGCTTCGTACAAATGGCGAAAAAATTAGAACAAATGGATGATGTGCGGAAGGAATTCATCTCAAATATTTCCCATGATATCCAGTCTCCTCTATCTAATATTAAAGGTTATACGAATTTGCTGGAAAAAGAAGCGATTAGTGAGGAAGAGAGAGCTGAGTATATTTCCATCATTAATGGGGAGATCAAACGGCTGTCCAGTATGACGGATCAGTTATTACTTCTCGCATCATTGGATCGCAGTGATGATTTGGTAAAGCGGAAAACGTTCAATCTCGCAGAGCAGTTGAAAGAGTTGGTGCGGAACCATCAGTGGCAGGTTAATGAAAAAGGAATCATGCTGGCATATACATTACCGGATATTGAATTGAACGGGGACCCATCCTTATTGAATACAGTTTGGGATAATCTGTTATCAAATGCGATTAAATATAATAAGCCGGATGGAAGCATAAACCTATCCATCGAAGGAAAAGATGAAGCGGTCATTATTCGGTTTGAAGATACCGGAATAGGGCTTGGACATCCAGAAATGGAAAGAGTTTTTGACCGTTTTTACCGGGCCGATACATCGCGGACAAGAACAGTTGAGGGAACAGGACTCGGTTTATCGATTGTCTGGACGATAATTAAATTACATGGTGGCTCGATTCACGTTGACAGCAGAGAAGGGGAGGGGACTGTTTTCACCGTTGAGTTACCTAATCGTATATAATTTCTTTCCAATTCATCCTCTATTCATATTGATTCTGTAGATTATAGAGGAAGTTAAAAAACACCTATATGAATTGGAGAGGATGTAATGAATACTAGATATAGTATATTATTGTTGCGATTCGCAGCTGCTTTTGGTGTAGTTGGAGCGATCCTCGGAGCGCATATGGCTGGAGCAGGTTCGTATGCATTTCGACCGGTTCATGCACATATTTTAGTCGTCGGTTGGCTAAGCCTTTTCGCTTGGGCGGTATATTATAAGGTATTCCAGCCGTCTATCTCAGGCTTGGCAAAAGTCCATGTCTTTAGTGCAATTATTGGATCAGTTGGCCTTTCGGTTGGGATGTGGTTATACATGGTCAAGCCGTTTGAATTACCGGAAGCAGTCCTGCTTATTATTTATATTGGTGGTGGCGTTACATTACTGATAAGTTATATTGTGTTTTTCTTTATGACTCTGTTCGATAAAGGGAAAGCTTAAATATGAAAAACAGAAGCGCAATCTTTGAGGAATAAAAGATTCGCACTTCTGTTTTTTTTACTGTCTGTGCTTCAAATTTATACGATATTTATTCCATCACGATCCCAAAATCCCGCAATTCCCTCACAACTCGAGATATTGGCAAGCCAACAACCGTATAATAATCACCGATAATCTGTTTTACAAACATTGCTCCTAAGCTCTGAATGCCGTATGCTCCCGCTTTGTCATAAGGATCTTCCGTCGATATATAAGCGTCGATTTCTTCTTCGCTGAGTGGCCAAAATTCTACTCTCGTTCGTTCGACAAATACCTTTTTCTCTTGTAATGAACGGATCATGACACCGGTATAGACATCATGTACTTGACCACTTAGAGTAGAAATCATTTGCTTTGCTTCATTTTGATTGCGGGGCTTTTCAAAAATCGTTTGCTCATAAGAAACGATGGTATCAGCTGATAGGACTATTGTGCTGGGATGTTGAATCGGGATATTTTCACCTTTCCAAATCGCTAGTTGCTTTACTTTCTCGATTGGATCTGTTGTTGTAATCTGTGATTCATCTATATTTGCGCTTCGAACGGTAAAAGGGATATTCATTTGTTGTAATAATTCTTTTCTTCTTGGCGATGATGAGGCTAATATTAGTTTGTTTGCCACTCTAATTCCTCCTGCACGTGTTGGGGATAGTTTAATTATAAGTGAATGGACACGATTGTCACAATTTATTTGGAGCCTATCAACTGTTTAATTCATCTTACTCAGGTATAATGATGGTTAGAAAAATGTGTGGAGAGGTTATGTAGTAATGAGTAGAATCTTATTTGTTATTATTGTTGTTTCGTTCTTGGATACGTTTATCCAATTGCCGATTATAACGCCATATGCGATGGAGTTAGGAGCATCCCATCTTTTGGCCGGGTCAATTGTTGCTATTTATTCACTGACCAATATGATCGGTAATATTTTCGGTGGGCATTGGATTGATCGTTATGGAAGGAAAAGAATGCTCTTAACAGGGATGTTTTTCGCGGCAATCATCCTTATCTTTTATCCTCTTGCCCAGTCCGGTTGGCAGCTATTCTTTATTCGCTTCTTCCATGGACTTGCTGGTGGGGTGCTGATCCCGGCAGCTTTTGCATATGTTGGTGACATATCGAAGTCGAAAACACGTGGCAGATCGATGGCATTTACTGGTGCAGCTATCGGGATTGCGGCGATTGCAGGTCCAGCAATTGGCGGAGCGATGGCAGCAAGATCGCAAATAGAATATGTATTTATTTTCGTAGCGATTTTATTTTTCATTAGTACGTTTTTAATTTATCAGTTTATTGAGGAGTCCTATGTGTCTACGGAGAAAGGTAAGTTTTCTTTAAGTGAATTTATGCCGCTCCTAAAGCATCCACTAGTTCTCCAAGCATCACTTGCCGCGTTTGCTTTGATGATCAGTAACGGAACATTGGCATTTGCCTTGCCTTTAAAGGTGAGTGATATGGGACTTACCTCTGAAACGACGGGAATGATGTTAAGTACATATGGCATTGTCGCACTTATTGTTTTTCTGACGCCAATCAACCGAATATTTGACCGGATTTCTTCATTAGCCCTTGTTATTACTGGCATCATGATTATCGGCTCTGTGCATATTATGCTGAATATCGTAACGATTTACTCGGTGAACATGCTGCTTATGGTCGTTTACGGAATTGGCTTTGCCTTTGTATTCCCGTCGATGAATAAGATTGTTGCAGAGGCTTCATCTAAAGTGGATCGCGGGAAAGCGTACGGAATCTTTTATGCATTCTTTTCCCTTGGGGCCGTTGCAGGCTCGTTCGTTTCCGGGGCGACAGCGGAGACGTTGGGTCTGCCGTTTTTCTCAAGTGCGATTACGATGATGACGGTTGGAGTGATCTTGATATTTATTGCGAGGAAATATCCTGTTAAAGGGAAGTAATAGTTAAGAGATAAGCAGGCTGCCTTGGTGTAGTTTGCTTTTTTTTGCCGTCAAAAAAAAACATCACACCTGTCATATTCTCATTATTAGCGTATAATAAAAACGATAGACGTAGTAGAAAAAAGATGTTTGTCTGTTTTTCAATGAATAAAGGTGGTATAAACTTGAAACTAAAAAAAGTGCTGCCGATTCTTTTTATGATTATGTTCCTTGTGATGGTTGGCTTTGGGATCATCATTCCAGTGCTCCCGTTTTATGCGGAGGAGTTAGGTGCCTCGCCAACAGAGCTTGGACTATTAATGGCAGTATATTCATTCATGCAATTTTTATTTGCGCCGATGTGGGGAAGAATATCGGACAGGTATGGTAGGAAACCAGTTATTCTTATAGGGATATTTGGTTTATCTCTATCCTTTTTCCTCATGGCATTATCTACACAAGTATGGATGCTGTTTGCCGCCCGGGTTATCGGTGGAGCGTTATCAGCAGCAAACATGCCGACTGTGATGGCGTATGTTGCAGACATCACAACGGAAGAAGACCGCAGTAAAGGAATGGGGATAATTGGTGCAGCGACAGGACTAGGATTTATTTTCGGTCCAGCGATTGGCGGAGTATTCACGAATATCAACCTGCACGCACCATTTTACATAGCAGGAACATTATCATTCCTGACACTCCTTTTCGTGATGTTTTTCTTGAAAGAGTCCTTGCATTATTCCGAAGCTGGAAAAGCTGGTAGAGACAAGAAACAGCCTTTCCGTAAAGCAATTGCAGGACCGTTTGCGTTGCTCTACTTCTTGCAATTTTTCATTACATTATCGCTTGCTGGGCTGGAGGCAACATTCGCGTATTTCGCAGCGGCTAAAGCAGGGCTTGATGCGGTGAAACTTGGTTATATCTTTATGATAATGGGACTTGCAAGTGCAGCTGTTCAAGGAAATATGGGGAAACTGACGAAAAAATTTGGCGAAGTGCGGATTATCCAATCGGGGATTATCATCTCGGCTATCGGGTTTGCACTGATTTTATTCACACAGAACTTTATCACTGCAGCTATTTTCCTTGCGATATTCGGAGTGGGGAATGGTGTGATTCGCCCAAGTATTTCGTCTCTCTTAACGAAAAAGTCACGTGCGGGTTATGGTAGGACGACAGGTTATCTATCTTCCTTCGATTCCCTTGGAAGAATTATTGGTCCGGTACTCGGCGGAGTTCTATATTCAATTGCGATTGAACTGCCATATATTTCAGGAATTATTTTATCTATCGCAGCATTCTCCCTTGTTAAAGGAGCAGCTCGCGGTCGAATGAGTACTTAATTTATTGGTGCAAACACTAAAAAAAGGAGTCGGAGTCGTACAATGGCAAAGCAAAAATATTATGTCGTTTGGGAAGGCAGGAAGCCCGGAATTTATACAAGCTGGGCAGAATGCCAGAAACAGACGAAGGGTTATAAACAAGCGAAATTCAAATCTTATATGATTCGTAAAGAAGCGGAAAAAGCGTTTGAAGAAGGCTGGAAGAAGAATTGGGGGAGTGGTGGAAATACGGCTGCTGTATCTAGTAAGAGGTCAACGAGCAATGCTTCTTCAAGCACTTCTACAGAAAAAATAGATTATGACAGTATTTCAGTTGATGTTGGTACTCGTGGGAATCCAGGTCCGATTGAGTATCAAGCAGTAGACACACGGACAGGAGAAGTCGTATTTTCTTATGGCCCGATTAAAAAAGGAACGAATAACTTAGGAGAATTCCTGGCAATTGTACACGCGCTTGCATATCTACAAAAGCAAGGTAGCAATAAGACGATTTATACGGATTCGGTTAATGCGATGAAATGGGTGCGGGAAAAGAAGGTTTCGACAACGCTGAAACGGGATGCATCGACGGAAGAGGTTTGGAATTTGGTTGACCGGGCGCTTCACTGGCTTCATACCCATACGTATGAAAATAAAATTAAGAAATGGGATACGAAGAAGTGGGGCGAGATTAAGGCGGATTATGGGAGGAAATAGAGCGAAATATACCCTTATTAAAAGGGCTAAATTAAATGGAATAGCAGGGCAGTTCAGTTGAAGAAGAATTGAGGAAATAATCTCGATTCTTCTTTTTTGTCTTATACAATTTCCTTAATCAAATAAACTTGAATAAGGGAGAGTAAAATGATAAAGTTCATTCAAGTATATATTTGAATAATAATGAGGTGAGGATATGAGTAAAAAAGATACCTGTGAAATCTTTTATTATGACGAAGAAAAGGTTAACCGAATACAGGGGGATTTACAGACAGTAGATATTTCTGGTGCAGCTAAAATGTTTAAAGCAATTGCCGACGAAAATAGGGCAAAAATCACATATGCATTGTGTCAAGAAGAATTATGTGTGTGTGATATAGCGAATATTATTGGTTCCACAATAGCAAATGCTTCTCATCATTTACGAACACTTTATAAGCAGGGTGTTGTGAAGTATCGAAAAAAAGGAAAACTCTCTTTTTATTCGTTGGATGATGAACATATCAAGCAGTTAATGATGATTGTGTTAGCCCACAGGCAAGAGGTGAAGGTCAATGCCTGAACAGCTAGTTAAACGATCCGAACAAGAAATGAAAGCATATCGTGTTCAAGGATTTTCTTGTGCAAGTTGTGCAGCTACATTTGAAAGTAACGTTAAAGAATTGCCAGGTGTACAGGATGCAAAAGTAAACTTTGGAGCATCCAAGGTTTATGTTAAAGGGGAGACAACAATTGAGGATTTAGAAAAGGCAGGATCCTTTGAGAATTTAAAGGTTCGGAATGATAAAGAGAAAAGAGTGGAGCGCAAACCCTTCTGGAAGCAAAAAGAAAACATAAAGGTATATATTTCAGCGGTTTTACTTGTTATTAGTTGGTTTTTAGTGCAGGAATACGGAGAAGGGCATATGATTCCAACAGTAGGTTACGCATCCTCGATTTTGATTGGTGGTTATTCGCTATTTATTGCAGGTTTTAAAAACCTAAGCAGATTAAATTTCGATATGAAAACATTAATGACGATTGCGGTTATAGGGGCTGCCATCATCGGTGAATGGGGCGAAGGGGCAACCGTTGTCATTCTTTTTGCTATCACGGAAGCATTAGAGCGTTATTCAATGGATACAGCTCGTAAATCGATTGAATCATTGATGGATATTGCACCAAATGAAGCGTTAATTCGCCGTGGAAATGAAGAAATGATGGTAAACGTGGAAAATATCCAAGTGAACGATATTATGATTGTAAAACCTGGTCAAAAATTGGCTATGGATGGAGTGGTTATCAATGGTACTTCTACGTTAAATCAGGCTGCGATTACTGGTGAAAGTGTCCCAGTTATAAAAACAATGAATGATGAAGTATTTGCGGGAACGTTGAATGAAGAGGGGTTACTTGAAGTCAAAGTAACAAAACATGTGGAGGATACCACTTTATCCAAAATTATTCATCTTGTAGAAGAAGCTCAAGCAGAACGAGCACCTGCTCAAGCATTTGTTGATAAATTTGCGAGATATTATACGCCAGCTATTGTTATATTATCTCTACTAGTTGCTGTTGTTCCTCCATTGCTGTTTGGTGGTGTTTGGGCAGAATGGGTTTATCAAGGTTTAGCTGTATTAGTGGTTGGTTGTCCGTGTGCCTTAGTTGTTTCAACCCCTGTTGCCGTCGTTACCGCAATTGGAAATGCTGCGAAGCATGGTGTTTTAATCAAAGGTGGCGTTCATTTAGAAGAATCTGGAGCACTTCAAGCTATCGCCTTTGATAAAACAGGAACATTAACAAAGGGAATACCTTCTGTAACTGACATTGTGACATATGGTGAAAATGAAAGTGAATGGATGACTATAACGGCTGCTATTGAAAAAAATTCCCAACATCCATTAGCTTCAGCGATCGTAAGAAAGGCAAAGGAAAAAAGATTAAATTTTAATAATGTGACGGTGGAAGAATTTCATTCCATTACAGGTAAAGGCGTAAAAGCAAAAGTGAACGATGTCATGTACTATGTCGGAAGTCCAAATCTGTTTGAGGAACTGCATGGAAATATCGAAAGCACGATCAAGGAAAAGATTACTCATATGCAAACAGAAGGGAAAACCGTGATGGTGTCAGGAACAGAAAATAAAATCCTTTCGTTGATTGCTGTTGCCGATGAAATAAGAGAATCGTCCAAAGAAGTTATAGGGAAATTGAACAAGCTAGGAATAGAAACAGTCATGCTGACAGGAGATAACCAAAGGACGGCAACAGCAATCGGAAAACAAGTTGGAGTTTCTGATATTAAAGCTGATTTACTTCCAGAAGATAAGTTAAATTTAATCAAAGAGCTTCGCGGAAAGCATCAAAATGTGGCAATGGTTGGAGATGGTGTAAACGATGCTCCAGCACTTGCGGCATCAACCGTTGGTGTAGCGATGGGGGGAGCTGGAACAGATACAGCATTAGAAACAGCCGATGTTGCTTTAATGTCCGATGATTTAAGCAAATTGCCATATACAGTTAAATTGAGCCGTAGGGCTTTGGCGATTATCAAACAAAACATCACCTTCTCCTTGGCAATTAAGGCTGCTGCTTTATTGTTGGTTGTTCCTGGTTGGTTAACGCTATGGATAGCGATATTTGCAGATATGGGGGCAACATTGCTTGTGACATTAAATAGTTTACGACTATTAAAGGTAAAAGAGTAAATGCATATCACCAGGGAAAATTTCTCTCCTTCGCGTTTTTTAGGAAAGGCAAGACTTAATTGATGTTATCACGTGTTGCGTAAGAGCACTGTATGAAAACAATTTAAATGAATGGCTGGGAGTGTGGTTTATTTCTGCTCTCAACCATTAAGTTTATTCGTAGTTATTATTTATTTTAAGTTTACCCAAAAATAAAGCTTGAATTGCGGATGAAAATAGGCATTAAAAAATCGTCTAGAGGATTTTCATGAGGAAAACACCAATTAGTGGAAAACGATGGAAAGGTTGTCTCTACTTATGGTACTACTGACAAATAAGGTGGCTAAAAAGAAGGAAGAGGTACTTTCTATTTAAAAAGCCTATATAATCAGATGGCGCATTGAGTTAAAAATAACTATCCATTGTCCTCCCGGGCCATTCATTGTATAATGATGTAATAACAGACTTTTATTTATTATCTGACCATTAAATGTTAGTATTTTTCAAATGTTGGTATAGCATGATTTGCTGGTGGCCAATTTAAAGGGGAGAAGCAAATGGAACAACAGACAACAACGAAGAGTCCAGTAAGGAAAAAAGGAAGATGGAAGAAGATATTACTTATTGGACTATTATTGTTACTAATTATTGGGGTTGGAGTGTTCATATATATACATTCATACATAAATAAATCTTTGCCTCATATCGAAGGTACCATTGCGTTACCGCATTTACAAAATGAAGTTACGGTGATCACGGATGAAAATGGGGTACCCCATATAAGTGCGCAAAATGATCATGATTTATATATCGCTCAGGGCTATGTACAAGCGCAATATCGCTTGTTTCAAATGGACTTGTCACGAAGACAAGCATCTGGAACTTTGAGTGAAGTAGTTGGAGAAAGTGCGATTAATAATGATAAATATTTTCGTGCGCTTGGATTGAGACGGGCAGCTGAAAAATCGTATGATACCTATACAGATGAAGGAATTGAAGTGTTAGAGTTATTTGCAGAAGGTGTGAATGCATATATTAACGAGGCAATAGAAGACGATAAATTACCAATTGAGTATACATTGCTTGGTGTAGAGCCAGAGGAATGGTCGACAATAGATTCCCTTACGATCGGGAAATATATGGCATTCGATTTAGGGGGAAATTGGGAACGACAAGCGTTTAACTATTATTTATTGAATCAGTTCAGAGAGGAAAAAGCCTTGGAGTTATTTCCAGTATATCCCAAGAATAAGCCGACAATCATGGAAGATGGTGAAATTGATATAACGGGTATTATAGAACATGCAGTTATTCCACATGATTTTAATGGAAGTAATAACTGGGTAGTAAGTGGTGAAAAAACAGCTTCAGGTCATCCGTTATTAGCGGATGATCCCCATTTAGGTTTGGCGACACCATCGATTTGGTTGCAGATGCATTTAGAATCAGCTGATGTAAATGTGGGTGGAGTTATTTTTGCAGGTGTACCTGGGATCATCCTTGGTCACAATGAAAATATTGCATGGGGAGTAACGAATGCAAATCCCGACGTTCAGCAGCTTTATATAGAAAAGCGGAATCCAGATAACAAAGAAGAATTTGAGTTTGAAGGAAAATGGGAAAAGGCACTTGTTCATGAGGAGCCAATCAAAGTGAAAGACGGTGAAACGATTGATTTCCAAGTGCTTGAAACACGTCATGGACCAATTATTTCTGAGTTTGCAGAAGATAGTGCGAAAGATACCGTTTTCTCTCTACGCTGGACTGCACTTGATGCAACGACAGAGTTAGAGGCCATCCTAGATATCAATCGGGCAGAGGATTGGGAAACATTTGAAAAAGGGTTAGAAAAATTCATTGTTCCAACGCAGAATTTTGTTTTTGCTGGGAAAGATGGAACCATTGCATACAAAGCAAATGGAAAAATACCAATCTATGAAACGAGTGAAGATGCACTTTTACCACTTCCTGGTTGGGAAGCGAAGTACGAGTGGGAAGACTTTATTCCATTTGCTGAATTACCTCGTATCGTAAATCCGGAGAAAGGCTTTATTGCAACTGCAAATAATAAAATTGCTGGTGAAAGTTACCCCTATCATATTTCCAACGTTTGGGCACAGCCATATCGTTATGAGCGAATCACAGAAGTATTAGAGGCAAGGGACGATTTTACTGTAGAAGACATGCAAAACTTGCAGATGGATGCGATGAATTTACGTGCGCGTGAGTTTGTGCCGCTATTTAATGATGTTCTAACAGGTGTAAACCTTGGCGAAGCGGAAAAAGAGGCTTTGGAGTTTCTACAAAATTGGGATTATAAGGATGGTGTTGAGCTACCCCAGCCTTTGATATTCCATTCCTGGTTTGATGAAATCGATGCAATTTTATATGATGAAATTCCCGAATCGATGATGGAATTTTTTAGTGCGAACGGACAGACAACCGATGAGCTATTACGCAAGAGTATCAATGGTGAAAAATCCATTTGGATAGAAGAAAATGGTGGTTTAGAAAAGGTATTGCAAACATCCTTAACTGCAGCAGTTATGAAATTAGCGGATAAATATAGCGAGGATATGGAAGCCTGGCGGTGGGGAGATTATCATAAAGTACAGTTTTATCATCCGTTATCTAACGTACATCCTATACTAGCCTACTTTTTTAACAGAGAAAAGCCAATTCCAGTTGACGGAAGTGCTGTCACGCCAATGGCAGCAGCATATAAGAAGGAAACTGGAGAAGTAGATCATGGCGCTTCCTGGCGCTTTGTCATCGACATGGATCAGCCTGTCGTCGGATATCATATTGTCGCACCAGGGCAAATGGGACATTTTAGAAGTGAATGGTACCATGATCAAATGAATGATTGGGCAGAAGGGAACTTCCACAGGACAAAAATCAAAGATGCCCAAGGGAATGAAATTTTACTTAAACCAAGTACAGAGTAAGCTTTTATAAGGAACTTCAGGGAAATCCTGAAGTTTCCCTATGATAAATGTTGTTGCCTAATTGCCGCTTTCTATTGGAATGGAGAGCGGCTTTTTATCTCGGGAGAATTTGTAATTAAAGGTAACTTGTTTGTTGAAAGAGATGTAGTTTTATGATATTAAAATTAAAAGAAAGGAGAACCCACTTTTTGTAGATTCTCTAATTTTTATGTAAAGCCCTTTATTGAGAAGCTCCTTATTTATAAGTGGCTGGGAGCGCGTTTGGACTCTGCTCCTAACGATTGAGTTTATCCCGTAAAATCACGCATCAACTGACAATTCATAAATAATCCGATATGTCTTTTTATCACCTGCATCAAGCACAATATTACCAAAATCCGGATGATGAACTGCACCAGGTAATGTTTGCGGCTCGAGTGCAACAGCCATATGCGGGGATAAGGCATGCCCATCATTTACGATTTCCTTTGATTCAGTCGCGTTTAGAGAATAGAAAACAAGTCCATTTCGATCTGAGTGGATGCGAATATATCGTCCATTATCCGAATTCCTTAATACGGCAATCTCTGAATCCGTTACCTTATAAGGGTCATCAAAGCCAGATGCTCCAATTTGTTTGACAGACTCTAATTTTTCTAAGAGACTACTTTCCTTGTTAAAGTCATAAGCTGTGCCCGAAATATTTAGTAGTTTACCAGTTGGGATTTGGTTCTTATCAAGCTCCACCGTCTCACGCGCAGGAATGCTTAATAGATGACTTTTGAGTCCAGCTGTTTTATTATCGTTTAAATTAAAATAATTATGGGTAGTCGGATTGAACAAGGTCGCCATTTCGGATTGGTTTTCACCGGTAAACTCAATTTGTAACTGATTTCCGGAAATCCAAGTGTATGAAATGGACGCAGCGAGTTCAGCGGGGAAGCCGTCCATCTCAGGATCAATGGTTTTCGTGAAAACTATGCCATTCTCAAGTTCGGAAACGTCCCACCATAAGCTATGGAATCCATTGTTGCCACCATGTAATGTGTTATTACCTTCATTTTGCGGCAATTGAATATATTCATTATTAAACTGGAAAGCTCCATCTTTAATTCTTCCGCCGACCCTGCCGATTGCTTTACCAAAGAAGTACGTCTGATCTGTTATAAAATCCTCCGGGTCATTGAAGCTAAGTAAAATATTACTAGTCTTGCCGTCTTTATCTGGCATTGTTAGCGACGTTAATGCAGCGCCGACATTAAGACAGGAAAAGGAATAACCATTTCCTTTGTCCACCGTATATTTCATTAAGGGAATGTCTGTCTGAGCGTTTAATTTTTCTTTTGTAATTGTCACCATTATGAGCACCAACTTTCTAGATTGAGTAAACGGTTACAATGCAATTGTATCACTTATACGTATGAAAGTCAATTACCTTTGACTTATACGGACAAGTGATATAAGATGAGGGTAGTTAATAATTCTGTAAGGGGATGAGTCTCGATGTTGGAAAAATTGAAACAAGAAGTCTATGAAGCGAATATGTTACTGCCAAAATATAATCTTGTAACGTTCACATGGGGAAATGTCAGCGGGATTGATCGGGAAAAAAATCTCGTCGTCATTAAGCCGAGCGGTGTGGCCTATAAGGAACTAACATCAGAGCAAATGGTTGTTCTTGATTTGGAAGGGAATATTGTGGAAGGTGATTTAAATCCATCGAGTGATACAGCAACTCATCTTGTATTATATAAACATTTTCCAGAAATCCAAGGAGTCGTTCATACCCACTCGCCATGGGCAGTGACATTTGCGCAAGCCGGCCTTGATGTACCAGCTGCTGGCACGACACATGCGGATACATTTTATGGTCCGGTTCCAGTTACGAGAAAAATGAAGGAATCGGAAGTAGTCCATGATTATGAGAAGCAGACGGGTGACGTAATTGTCGAGACTTTTGAAGAAAGAAAAATTAATCCGTTAGAAGTACCAGCAGTTCTCGTCAACGATCACGGTCCATTTACATGGGGTAAATCAGCAGAGGATGCGGTCCATAATGCAGTTGTTTTAGAAGAGGTATCCAAGATGGCGTATCATACATTGCAATTGAACCCCCATCAGATCGACATGGATTCCTACCTATTAGATAAACATTATTTAAGAAAACATGGAAAAAATGCTTATTATGGACAAAATAAATGATAACTTGAATAAAACGCTGCTGTTTTGAAGAGTGTATCAATTACTTCTTCAAGGCAGCGTTTTTTCTTTGTGATATAATAAATTTGTCATGATATAAAAGGGGATCTAGCCATGGTTAAAAAATATGAACGAATTAAAATAGATATAAGTGAGAAGATCTTATCGGGTACTTATCAGGTGAGTGATAAGTTACCGACGGAATCAGAATTAATGGAAATGTATGAAGTAAGCCGCTTCACGGTGCGCCGGGCAATTGATGAGCTGGAGAAGGATAATTACGTTTACCGGATTCAAGGTGCCGGGATATTTGTAAATGACTGGAAAAGTAAACCGAAGCAGCAAATTCAAAATAAAACGATAGGGCTCATATCAACACATATAACGGATTATATTTTCCCGAATATCATCAGCGGCATCGATAATTATATCTCCGCATACGGTTACTCGATACTTATTGCCGATACTCAGAACAATCCAGAGAAAGAACGGAAAAGTTTAACGAATCTGACAGCCAACCAATTGTCAGGATTTATTATCGAGCCGACAAAGAGTGCGAGAAATAATCTCAATAAAAATATGTACGATAATATAAAAGCGATGGGTATCCCGATGTTATCGATCAACGCGACGTACGATGATCTCGATATTCCGTATTTAGTGATGGATGATGTGAAAACAGGGGAGATGGCGACCAATTACTTAATTTCTAAAGGTCATCAGCAGATTGTAGGAATATTCAAGGTTGATGATAAGCAAGGGGTTGACCGGATGAATGGCTTTATCAAAGCTTATCAGGACCATCCGGAAATCTCGAATATGGGCGATATGATGATGTACCAGACAGAGGAAAAAATAGATAATATCTTCAAAAAGCTGCACACGATGCTGACGCGTTCTAAATATGCTCCAACGGCAATCGTTTGTTACCATGATCAGCTGGCAATTCAAATTATGAATTTCGCAAAAGAGATTGGCTTAAAAATCCCAGAAGATATTTCGATTATTGGCGTGGATGATTACCCGTTTTCCAAATACACGAATCCAAGCTTGACGACGATTCGCCATCCTCAGGAAAAGATGGGATTTGATGCAGGGAAAATGATTATTGATATGATTAATAAACAGGAAGTCCGTTCCAAAGTTTATGAGCCGGAGTTGATCGAACGCGATTCCGTTCTAGAATTAGAGGTAGTTAACGGTTCTCTTCAGGAAAAGAAGGGATAGTAAAGTGAAACTTCATTCAGTGGGGAATTCCTTACCCCCCACTGAATGTTAGTTGAACAGAATCAGGTATTTACGGACTGTATATCCCCCACCTTCACATATTGGGCTTCCCTCGTGTTTAGAAGTGGGGGGTATTACAGACCGTTAATGCGTGATAAAAAGTCCGAATGATTCAGCCTTACCTTATACTCTAAGGGAGGAGGGAAGATCATTCGGATTTTTCATGGATTAAATATGTTCAATTGCCGCTAATTCAACTGGTAGTCCGGCCCTATATTTCGTAATGAATTGCTCGTAACCTTCCACCCCCGCAGGTTCTGGGCTTAATGTAGAACTTTGCGGGTCAGTAAATACGTATTGGTCAAGGAAATCCTCTAAACTGATTTCCTTATTTCCTTGCTTCACGTAAGCTGCAAGTACTGCCATACCCCAAGCACCGCCTTCACTAGCCGTTTTCATAACCGTAATCGGTATATTTAGTGCATTGGAGAGGATTTGTTGGGCGATGACAGGTGTTTTAAATAGGCCGCCTTGTGCGATTAAAACATTTGTCTCGATTTTTTCTTCATTAATTAAAATATCCATTCCAATTTTCAGTGGAGCAAATGCTGCATACAACTGCGTAAGGAAGAAGTTAGCGAGTGTGAAGGAACTATTGACATCTCTTACGAATAGAGGGCGTCCTTCTGGCATTTTCGTGATATTTTCACCAGATAAATAACTATAATTGACTAATCCGCCAGCATCCGGTTCTGATCTTGTTGTTGAGTGGAATAGGATTTCAAATAAGCGGCCTTCATCAAGGTTAACGCCAAGACGTTCAGCGAATTCTTGAAAGATACCAGCCCAAGCATTAATATCGGAAGAGCAATTATTCGTATGGACCATCGCAACAGGCTCATTATTTGGTGTTGTCACGAGATCGATGTCTTTATAGACTTTCTGTAATGGTTTATCAAGGACAAGCATGGAAAAGGCAGAAGTCCCGACGGAAATATTTCCAGTTCGTCTCCGAACACTATTCGTACTAACCATTCCAGTTCCCGCATCCCCTTCAGGAGGAGCCATGATACTACCGGCTTGAAGGTTTCCGTTTATATCTAGTAATCTGGCACCAGCTTCTGATAATGTGCCTGCATGATCCCCTGCTTGTAATACTTTTGGGAGGATATCAAGAAGGTTCCAGTCGTATTGAGAGACATTTTCCAGGTTTTCAAACAGCTTTATATGCTTATCGGAATAAGAACCCGATTCTTCAATTGGGAACATGCCGGAAGCATCACCTACACCTAACACTTTTTCTCCAGATAACTTCCAGTGGACATAACCTGCAAGTGTTGTAATGAAATCAACCTCACGTACATGCTCTTCTTGATCAAGGATTGCTTGATATAGATGGGCAATACTCCAGCGCTCCGGAATATTGAATTGGAATAGTTCGGTCAAGTCATGTGCCGCCTGTCCTGTCGTATTATTCCGCCATGTACGGAACGGTGTTAGTAATTCATCATTTTTTGAGAAGGGTAAGTAGCCGTGCATCATGGCACTTACCCCAATGGAACGAATATTTGAAAGTGTTGTGTGATATTTACTTTCTACGTCAGCAGCTAGTTGAAGATAACTGCTTTGAATCCCTTTCCAAACATCTTCAAGGGAATAGGTCCACATGCCATTTTCGAATTTATTTTCCCAGGCATAGTTTCCAGCAGCAATCGTATTGAAATCGTTGTCAATTAGGACAGCTTTGATTCTCGTAGAACCTAATTCAATCCCGAGATATACATCGCCTTGCTGAATCGCTGTGGACGTCTCTGTAAGATTCATAAAAATTACCTCCAAAATCTATTATTCTGGTTCTCTCTTCATTTTAGGCTGTTTTATTATTCTTTGCCAATCCTTTCATTTCACCGATTTTCTCAATTTCTTCTAATGTGCGGCCGCGAGTTTCTGGTACACGGATACGGATAAAGGCGACTCCGAGTAGACAAATGATACCAAAGATAGCGAATACAGCTTCCTGTGCCATCGATGCAGTCATAATCGGAAAGAGCAATCCGACTAGGAAAGATCCTATCCAGTTAAAGGATGAAGCCAAACCGGATGCACGTCCGCGGATGAGCAGCGGGAAGATTTCTCCGACAATTACCCACGTTAAAGGTGCCCATGTAAAGGAATAGAATGCGACATAAATACTTAGGAACACAACAATCATCATCGGGTTCGCATCTGGAACAATGGAATTGATGATCGCCGGGAAGATAAAGGAAAGCCCCATTACTGTACCC
Source organism: Oceanobacillus sp. AG (assembly GCF_009746545.1). Classification (NCBI taxonomy): domain Bacteria; kingdom Bacillati; phylum Bacillota; class Bacilli; order Caryophanales; family Bacillaceae; genus Oceanobacillus; species Oceanobacillus sp. AG. The sequence continues at coordinate 29,225 of NZ_WOWT01000022.1, read as the reverse complement.
CCGAGGGTCAACAATGTCCGACGCTTAAATTTATCCGCAATGACAAGGAACACTAAGGAACCTATTACTAGAATGATACCTTGGATAATCGGCCACAGCAATGCAGAGCTTGCTGCTTGTCCAGTAGCTGATTCTACGATTAACGGGATATAGTAGAATATCGCGTTAGCTCCTTGGAACTGCTGGAAGGCTGCGACACCGACACCGGCAATAACTAAATAGCGATATTTACTATTTAATAAAGCACCCCAAGAAACTTTCTGATTTTCTTGCTTACTGCTCTCTTGAATTTCTTTGATTTCGGTTTCAATTGCTTCTTTATTTGGGCGAATATAGCTTAGTACCTGACGAGCTTCGCCAATCTTATTATTTTTAATAAGGAAACGAGGCGATTCCGGTAACTTTAATACACCGAGAAACAGAATGATAGCTGGTACCGCTGCCATCGCAAGCATAGAGCGCCAAGCCATCGTCGTTGGTAATCCGCTTAGTAAAAAGTCAACAACATAGGACAGTAACATCCCGGAAACAATCATTGTCTGGTTTATCCCAGATAAGCGTCCCCGTAACTTGGCTGGAGCCATCTCTGACATATAGGCCGGAACAAGTGCAGATGCTGCACCAACGGCAAGACCAAGAAAGACCCGAACGATAATTAAGAAGATATCACCATTAGGCGGTGCAATTCCCGAAAGGATTGATCCAATAACGAAGATAATCGCAGAAGCTAGAATCATCTTCCGGCGCCCGAAACGGTCCGAAAGTTGTCCTGCAAGAGCACCACCGAAGATTGCCCCTAACATAATAGAAGAAGTTATCAAGCCAATTGTTGCCGCATTTTGCAGTCCCCAATCTTGCTGCAGGAATGGAAGCGCTCCTGTCATAACACCAATATCATAACCGAATAATATTCCTCCAAAAGCTCCAAAGAAATAGATAAACTTATGAGAAATCTTTTTTTCTTTTACCAATTAAATTCCCTCCCTAGGTGTAGAACATTTCTCGAAAATAACTTCTTTAAAATCGTAAAGGCTTACAAACAAGAACGTAATGAGAGTACTAGCAAGTGAATGGAATTATTTATCAGTACAACTATGTTAAAAAATATGAATTAATTGCGTATAACTAATGTACCTCCTCTTTTATATGGTTACTTTCAGCTGGAAGTAAAGGCTTTCACAAATAAATAATATCATTATTGTACAGACAAATCAACTAAAATATTTTTGTTCGTATAAATAGTGTAGTGTCATATGCTTTGGAACACGTGGATTTATTAAGGGTTCTATTGTTTTACAGAGATGATTCACCTATCTTTTATACGTATAAATAAACTTATTATTGACTTGTGCGTATCATTAATATACAATACAAGTTGTAAGCGATTTACAAAATATTAAACGTACAGTACTGTAAAGAGATTCAAACCATGTGAATGGAGCAGGGGAAACTTAAGATATTTAATTCAAGGAGGTCTTTATTATGTTGGAAATAAATCAATATGAATTTTGGTTCATTGTAGGAAGTCAGCATTTATATGGGGAAGAAGCATTGAATGCCGTTAAGGAAAACGCGGTAGAAATCATGAATGAATTAAATGAAAAGGGTAATTTCCCTTATCCGATTGTATTTAAAACAGTTGCGACGACTGCAGATAGCATCACAGAGGTTATGAAGGAAATTAACTATAATGATAGTGTTGCTGGTGTTATTACGTGGATGCATACATTCTCTCCAGCGAAGAACTGGATCAGAGGGACGAAACTACTTCAAAAGCCATTGCTTCATTTGAACACACAGTTAGCGAATAATATTCCGTGGAAAGACATTGATATGGACTATATGAACCTACACCAAAGCGCACACGGGGATAGAGAGTATGGTTACATTAATGCTCGTTTGAAGAAAAATAATAAAATTGTTGTCGGCCACTGGAAAGATGAAGAGGTTCAGAAGGAAATTAAGCAGTGGATGGATGTTGCTGTTGCTTATAATGAAAGCTTCAACATTAAAGTTGCTAGATTCGGTGACAATATGCGTAATGTGGCTGTTACGGACGGGGATAAGATTGAAGCACAAATTCAATTCGGTTGGACAGTCGATTACTTCGGTATTGGTGACTTAGTCGCTGAAATGAATGAAGTGACGGATGAAGCGATTGATGAGGTATATAAAGAGTGTAAAGAGAAATACGAATTTGTAGTAGGCGAAAATGATACAGCATTTTTCGAAAACCAAGTGAAAGAACAAATTAGGATTGAAATCGCATTGAAGAGATTTTTAGAGCGTGGTGGTTATACTGCATTCACGACGAACTTCGAGGATCTATGGGGTATGAAGCAGCTCCCTGGTATGGCGGTACAGCGTCTGAATGAAGCTGGGTTTGGTTTTGCTGGTGAAGGTGACTGGAAAACAGCGGCACTTGACCGTTTAATTAAGATTATGACTCATAACAAGTTGACAGGCTTTATGGAAGATTATACGTACAACCTAGTGAAAGGTGAGGAAGCGATTCTGGGCTCGCATATGCTTGAAGTTGATCCGACCTTAGCAAGCACGAAGCCACGTGTGGAAGTTCACCCGCTAGGTATTGGTGATAAGGAAGACCCTGCGCGCTTAGTATTCGATGGGGTGGAAGGAGAAGGTGTGAACCTGACTGTTTCCGACTTTGGTGATCATTTCCGAATGGTAATGTACGAAGTAGAAGGAAGTATCCCAGCGGAACCTGCCCCGCATCTGCCGGTCGCTCGTCAAATGATGACTATAAATGCCGGATTCCAGCATGGCGTGGAAAAATGGGTTGAATATGGTGGAGGTCACCATACGGTTCTATCATTTGCAGTTACTGCTAAACAAATAGAAGATTTAGCGAAAATGTTCGGATTGGAATGTGTAACAATCCGATAAAGTAAAACTTCAATCAGCGGGGCGCCTTATCCCCGCTGATTGTTAGTTGAACGGACATTAGGTGTTAATGTGGACTGGGACATGGGGTCAGAGCATTTGTCCCAGGGACAAACGCTCTGACCCCACGCTCCACTTGCAGATTATTCCTATAAATGATACACTACAAGTAATTATTTGAAATGGAGGTGGTTAAGGATGTTGAATCAGGCTGTTTTAGGGCACGGTTATGTATTGGATTTTCTGTATTTTTGCCGTGCAAAATTTGCAGATTTAGTTGTTAACGGGATAAGTATGCCCTTTTTTAACAACTAAATAGCAAACTAAAACAGTGAAACATTCTTAACCCGCAGGCGGTATAATCGGTAGGCAAAGAGTGCATTTTCATGCACTCTTTTTTCATATAGTGAAGTGGTCGCACTTCTATAAGTCATGGGGAGAGTTGTCTTCTCATGACTTTTTTATGTTTAAGAAGGATTGGGACATGGGGTCAGAGCATTTGTCCCAAACGAGCGGTCGCTCGGGACAAATGCTCTGACCCCGTGTCCCATTACGAGGAGGAAGGAAAATGATTATTTGCAGTGTGAATCATATCGCAAAAATGTATGGTGGAAATATGGTTTTTGAAGATATTACATTTGAAATAAAAGAAAAAGAACGGCTCGCTTTAGTAGGAAGAAATGGAAGTGGAAAGACGACTCTACTTCGGTTGTTAGCTGGTGAGGAGTTAGCTGACGGAGGAAAAATTCACTGGAAAAAAGGTGCTTCCAGAGGGATTTTGCGGCAGATTCCGGAAGGGGTGGAAGGTACTGGTAGAGATGTTTTAAAGCAAGCCTTTTTTGAACTGACTAAGATCGCACAGAAGATGGAAAAGCTTGAACGTGATATGGCTAATGAGGTGGATGTAAAAGGGTTAGAAAAATTAGTATCCGAAAATGGTACGTTACAAGAAATATTTACTGTAAAAGGCGGTTATGAAATGGAGGCGGAGATCGAGAAAATTATCCATGGTCTAAATATGGAATCTTTCATTCAGCAACCATTTCGTGAGCTTAGCGGAGGAGAGAAGACAAAGGTAGGGTTAGGTCAACTGCTGTTGAAACAACCGGACTTGTTACTGTTAGATGAACCGACGAATCATCTTGATCTCATGGCTGTTGAGTGGTTGGAGAGCTTTTTGCAAGATTACGAGGGGACAGTTCTTGTGATCTCCCACGATCGTTATTTTCTCGATGAAGTAGTAGATAAAGTGATGGATCTGGAGGACGGGGAACTGACGATGTATCACACGAATTTTACCGGATATGTAAAGGAAAAAGAGAAGCGACTATTGCAAGCTTTTCAGGATTATGAGGAGCAACAGAAGAAAATAAAGAATATGAAGGAGGCGATTAAACGGCTGCGGGAATGGGCGAACCGTGCGAATCCTCCAAATGCAGACCTTCACCGGAGAGCTCGTAATATGGAGAGAGCCTTGGGAAGAATGGATAAATTGAATAGGTCAATAGTAGAGCGGAAGAAGATGGGGCTTGAAATGGAAGCTGGAGAAAGGAGCGGAAAGGATGTTTTCCAGCTGCGCGATGTCAAGAAAAGTTTTTCAGGAAAACAATTATTTGCGGACATCTCGATGCATCTTGTCTATCAAGAGCGAGCTGCAATAATTGGGGAGAATGGGAGTGGAAAGTCAACACTTCTGAAGCTGATATTAGGTGAAATAGCTACAGATGGAGGAGAAATACGAATAGGGAGTAACGTCAAAATTGGCTATCTGTCCCAGCATGTATTTCAAGAAGCTAAGAATGAAACGGTGATTGAAGCTTTCCGTAATAAGGTGAGGGTAACGGAAGGAGAAGCAAGAAACATTTTAGCGAAGTTCATGTTTTATGGTTATGCCGTCTTTCAAAAGGTTTCCGGTTTGAGTGGTGGGGAGCGGATGCGTCTAAGACTTGCGGAACTGATGTATCAGGATGTGAATCTCTTAATTTTGGATGAACCGACAAACCACTTGGATATTGATTCCCGGGAAGTGTTGGAGGAAGCGTTGGACGATTTTAACGGAACGATCTTGGCTGTATCCCATGACCGGTATTTTCTTAATCGCTTGTTTGAGAAAATATATTGGATGAAAGATGGAACTCTTCATGCGTTTAATGGGAGTTATTCCTGGGCGAAGGAGAAAATGGAGGAGACTAGAGCGCGACAAGCGGAAAAGAAGGAGCTTGATAGAAAACAAGAACACTCCCTTTTCGAGAAAAAGCCTCGTGAGAAAAAACATAACGAAAACAAGATAGAGAAAGAACTAAATCTTCTGGAGGGAAGAATTATAGAACTAGAAAAGAAACTATCAGAAACTCAAGACTTGGACTTATTACAGCAACTATATGAGGAAAAAGAAGAACTAGAAGAGAAATGGCAAGCACTTATTGAAAAATTAGACTAATCGGTAGGTGGGACATGGGGTCAGAGTAAATGTCCCAAACGAGCGGTCGTTCGGGACATTTACTCTGACCCCAGTGTCCCACTTTTAAGGGAGGAATATGAAAATGGAAAATAAATCATTGATTAAGATGTGGCAGGAGTATCAGGATAGGTTTGGAGATGTAGCTAGCGAGTATGAGGCATGGGCTTTCGGGAATTCCAAGGAGATGGCAGATGAACTTGCTGATCTTGTGTTGGCTGGAGTTAAAACGGCAACTAGTTCCCTTTATCTATTCTATGAATTGGAGAATGAAACTTTACCGTACGTTGGGCTGCATAATATTATTCTGAACGGTAAGGGAGAAGCGGTTGCGATCATCGAAACAACTTCAGTCCAGATTACTCCTTATGATGAAGTTACAGAAGAACATGCATATCTGGAAGGGGAGGGGGATCGTTCTTTAGCTTATTGGCAGAAAGTACATGAAGATTTTTTCAAAAAAGAACTTCGAGAGATAAATAGAGATTTTACAGAAGATAAGCTCGTCGTTTGTGAGAAGTTTAAGTTGGTATATAAGAATGGAGAAATTTGTTAAAGGGGAGAAATTCAAGGTCAAATTGATGCTGGCTTTGCTATTATTGGTTTTTACGAAGATGATTTCGGCGGGAAGCGGATGCTAGATAAGTATATTAAAACATTTATCACGTATTAGCGGTCTGTAATCCCCCTCCTCTAAACATGAGGGAAGCCCAATATGTGAAGGGCGGGAATAAACAGTCCGTAAATCCCTGATTCTGTTCAACTAACATTCAGTGGAGGAGGTAAGGATCCCCCCACTGAATGAGTTTCACTTTATCGCTACACGTGCGGTTAAAATTGATCAAATGGAAATTTTACCTAAATAACTATTAAACGGGCCAAATTCAATTCAATTTGGTAGGGTACAATCTGCCGAATTGTTCTTGCAATATGGATGAAAAAGGCTGTTAATCTAGTTTTTACGAGAAATCGTAAGGCAATAAAATATAAAATGATGTACATTATCCCGTATGTTAAAGAGAATTCCAATAACGCAAAGTCCTGTGATGTAAGTAAATGAACGCCTTCACCGTTTGCGAAGAATTGCGGCGTGCCAAATAAATAAGGATGAATGAAAATGATGATTCCGACGAGCAAACTAACCGCTGCTGTAAATACTCCAAGCGCGAAAATGTGCAGACTGATGAGCAAAACTTTCCCAAGAAACTTAAATAGGGAAGAAAGTACACTGGATTTCCTCACCAATGAAATAATAATTGCTAAAACAATAATAACGAAAAAGAAAATCCCATAATTAATTAAAGCTTCAACCAACCCCCTCACCCCTTTCCTATGATTTAACTACACTATCAAACAATATCAAAGGGCCTATCCTCCTATTTTTGGGTGCTAGGGTCGGCGGGACAAGGGGTCAGAGCAACTGTCCCAAACGAGCGGTCGCTCGGGACAAATGCTCTGACCCCCTGTCCCGCTAAAGCATGATGCCTCCATCGACGTGGAGGGCGTGGCCGTTTATGTAGTCGGATTCGTTGGATGCTAGGAAGAGATAGGCATTTGCGATGTCTTCTGGTTTACCAAGCCGCTGTTGGGGGATTTGCGCTTTCATTTGTTCAATAACCTTCTCAGGTACTGAAGTAACCATACTTGTTTCTGTAAATCCAGGTACGACTGCATTTACATTAATTCCTTTTCTCGCCAGTTCTTTCGCCCAGCTTTTGGTCATGCCGATAATACCGGCTTTTGCAGCGGCATAATTCGTTTGTCCAACATTACCATATACACCAGAAACAGAGGATGTACTTATAATTTTTCCACTACTTTGTTCAATCATGTACGGGATAACTGCTTTGGTACACTGGAATACTCCAGTTAAGTTCACATTGATGACTTGCTGGAATTCTTCGACACTCTATTTTGGTAAGCATTGCATCCCTTGTGATGCCTGCATTATTAACTAAAATATCAATCCGGCCATACTCTTGAATAGTCTCATCCGCAAGCTGCTTGCAACTATCCCAGTCAGCAACATTAACTTGGATGAAGCGGCAATCCACTCCTTCTTCTTGCAATATTTTCTCTTGTTGTTTTCCTGTATTCTCATCAAAGTCTGCAATCACTACCTTTGCATCTTCCTTCGCAAAAACGCGAACTGCTGCAAGCCCAATACCATTCGCAGCCCCTGTAATAATTGCAACCTTCCCATCTAATCTCCCCATCTCAAAAACTCCTTTCCGAATTATTTAATATTTTCTATCATTTTAACATAGAAAAAGAAAATCGGGACACTGGGGTCAGAGCATTTGTCCCAATCAACTGGGACAAGTGCTCTGACCCCAATGTCCCAGCCCCTCGGTTAGTTTTCTGTTCGTTCTGGTTTTGAGGTTAGTTCAAATAATCCTGCTTCTTTGGCGGTGATGAATGCAATGTAAACAAATGGTCCGAAGATGAGTCCGAGTACACCGCCCAGTACATACCCGAAGTACATGGAGAGTACGGTTGGAAGGGCAGCGAGACCAATAGAATCTCCCAACACTTTTGGTTCGATTGCTCGGCGTAACACGAGTAGAATGACGGTAAGGATAATCAATTGAATCCCCATAAATGTTTTCCCGAGAATAAAGGCGAGTAGTGCCCAGGGGACAAGTACAAGTGCCGGCCCGACGTATAATGGAATGATATCGACAATCCAGATAATGAAAGACATGACCAAGGCGGGCCCAGGAGCAATAAACTTAAGGCTAATGAAGCAAAAAATAAATACCCCGATACTTAAGATGAGTTGTGCTTTCCAATATCCGAGGAAGACTTCACCCATACGTTTGGAAATGAACTGCAGCTTAGCGGCAAGGTCAGAACGGAACCAGCTCCAGAAAATCTTTTTCACTCTTGGTAATTCCAGACTGAATAAAAATAGAGCAATCAAGAAGAATAAGGAGACAAAAATTAAGTTTGGAATCGCCGCTACAATATTTTGTACAAAAGACCCGATTCCAGTAATAATAGAGGTCGTAATACTTAACGCTGTCTGCATGAAATCAGAAGATAATGCTTCTAGTTCTTCAATAATGACATCCGCCATTGGAACTTCTTGGAGAAAATCATAGAACTTTTCAATATTGTTTTCGATAAAATGCTGAACTTCGATGGCATAGCGCGGGATTTGAAAAGCCCATCCATAAAGGATGTCAAAAATGACAACGACTGTAATATAAATGATTAAGCCGCTAATGATCAGAAAGGATAGAAAGGTAATCAAAACAGGTAAGATTCTTTTCTTCCATTTGAATTTGCGCATCATTAGCCGAACGAATGGTTCAAAAACTAGTGCGAGCAATAGTGCAAGTAGGATGGGGAAAATTTGTGAGAAATAAAAATATGTAAGGAGGCCCCCAACAACAATAAGTACTCCGATGATAATTCGTTTGATAATTACATTTGACGTGCTCATTTATAAGCAGCTCACCTTTCAAGTATAAAGATAGAATAATAGATTAAGATAAAAGTTCGGTAAAAGATACAACTATTATAACAGGTTAGAAGGGGAAACACCCATTCAATTGCTAGGAAATTTAGGGACATTGGGGTCAGAGCATTTGTCCCAGTGGGACAAATGCTCTGACCCCACGTCCCATCCCGCGATCACAATTCTAATTTTTCTCGTTCTTCTGTTGTGAAAATCCGTGATCTTGTCAAAAATCGCTTCCCTTCTGGACCTTCCACGGAAAACATCCCACCTCTTCCATCTACCACATCAATGATAAGCTGGGTATGTTTCCAGTATTCATATTGATCTTTGGACATGTAAAAAGGCGTATCGCCAATTTCTCCTAGTAACATATCCGATTCACCGGTTCTGAATTCATCACGTGGATAGCACATTGGGGAACTTCCGTCACAGCAACCTCCGGATTGATGAAACATGAGCGGGCCATGGATTGTTTTCAATTTTTCTAGTAATTGAAGTGTACTTTCCGTCGCAACAACACGTTGTACCATCAAAAAATCCCTCCTTATTTTAATCTATGTAAAAAGGAAGCTAATCAATACAGGCGATTAGCTTCCTTGCAGATGAAAGTTAGAATAAACCGGTAGGGCCTTCACTATAACTGATTAATAAGTTTTTCGTTTGCTGGTAATGGGCGAGCATCGTCTGGTGATTCTCCCGGCCGATTCCGGACTTTTTATATCCGCCAAATGCAGCATGGGCAGGATATTGATGATACGTATTCGTCCAAACTCTTCCTGCTTGAATCTCCCGACCAAAGCGGTAAGCAGTATTAATATTCCGCGTCCAGACACCAGCACCTAGACCGTAGAGTGTATCATTCGCGATCTCCAGCGCTTCTTCCTTATCCTTGAAGGTTGTGACAGACAGGACCGGACCGAAAATTTCTTCCTGGAAAATCCGCATTTTGTTATGTCCTTTAAAGATAGTCGGTTCCACATAGTAACCGTTCGAAAGCTCTCCGTCCAGTTTATTTACATTCCCTCCGATTAACACTTCCGCGCCTTCTTGTTTTCCGATATCAAGGTAGGAAATAATTTTCTCTAGTTGTTCGGTTGAGGCTTGTGCACCCATCATTGTGGTCGTATCGAGCGGATGACCGATTTTAATTTCTTTAACTCGTGCGAGTGCCCGTGCCATAAATTCATCGTATATGGACTCATGAATCAAGGCACGAGAAGGACAGGTACACACTTCACCTTGATTTAAGGCGAACATTGTCAAGCCTTCCACCGCTTTATCGAGAAAACCATCATCTTTGTCCAAAACGTCTTCAAAAAAGATATTTGGTGACTTTCCTCCAAGCTCCAATGTTACCGGGATAATATTTTCAGATGCATATTGCATAATCAAGCGGCCGGTTGTTGTTTCGCCGGTAAAAGCAACTTTATCAATCCCCGGATTTGTTGCAAGTGGCTTTCCAGCTTCGACTCCGAATCCATTCACGACATTCAATACACCAGGAGGAAGCAAGTCATGAATCAACTCCAAGAGCACATGAATCGATGCTGGTGTTTGTTCAGCAGGCTTTAAAACGACACAGTTACCAGTAGCAAGCGCTGGTGCAAGCTTCCACGTCGCCATTAACAGTGGGAAGTTCCACGGAATAATCTGTCCGACGACACCGAGCGGCTCATGGAAGTGATAAGCAACCGTGTCATGATCGATTTGGCTGATGCCACCTTCTTGTGCACGGATGACACCGGCAAAATAGCGGAAGTGATCGATGGCTAAAGGCAAGTCAGCTGCGAGGGGCTCGCGAATTGCTTTTCCGTTATCCCAAGTTTCCGCAACGGCGAGCATTTCCATATTGTTCTCTATGCGATTTGCAATTTCATTTAAAATGTTTGCCCGCTCCGTAACCGAAGTTTTTCCCCAGGCTTCCTTCGCTTCATTGGCTGCATCGACTGCTAACTGGATATCTTCTTTTGTTGAACGGGCGATTTCACAGAATGCTTTACCAGTTACCGGACTGACATTTTCAAAATATAATCCCTTGACTGGTGGACGATATTCTCCTCCAATGAAGTTATCGTAACGGTCCTTAAATGTAATCACTGCACCTTCTGTATTTGGGTTTTTATACCTCATATTAAAATCCCTCTCCTTTAATAATTTTTGCCATGTTGACTATAGGTTTGTCCTAATAAAACATATGCAAGCAGGAGAGGGAAAATGACTGGGCTGGGACATGGGGTCAGAGCATCTGTCCCACTGGGACAAATGCTCTGACCCCATGTCCCGCTTTTAACCATCTAATTTTTCTTTTAATATGACTGCTTGGTTTTCTTTTTCATTTTTTGCTGCGAAGAGGAGAGTGACTTGGTTGGCATCAGCTGCTATTTTCTTTAATTCATCAAGCGCTTCTTTTTGTTCGCCGGATTTTAATTCTTTTAAGTACTTTTCTTTAAATTGTTTAAAGCTCAGTTCATCATGATGAAATGATTTCCGTAATTCATCTGTCGGAGCAATTTCTTTAAGCCAGTGATCGAGTTTCGCTTTTTCCTTCGATACCCCTCTTGGCCAGAGACGGTCAACGAGAATGCGTACTCCGTCTGCTTTTGAGGATTCATCATAAATTCGTTTCAGTTTAATCTTCAAGAAAATCCTTCCCTTCTAATACCTAATGTACCCAGGTATGCAAGAAAGAAATCTTCTTACCTGTTTTAAATTGAAAAAATTCCCAAACTCTAGGCAGGTCTGTTAAAAAAATATTATTTAATTGTAGTACCCGGAGCATAATATAAATGGAAAAAGCCTACAAAATTCACAATAAAGTTGAGGGAAGAGACGATGGTTAATGCAGGATTAATCCTTGAAGGTGGCGGTATGCGCGGATTATATACGGCAGGAGTTCTTGAATATTTTATGGAGCGGGATTTATACCCACCCTATGTCATCGGTGTTTCGGCGGGAGCTTGTATGGCCGCATCTTATCTTTCAAGGCAAAAAGGTCGAAACAAAAAAGTGAATCTCGGTTTTATTGAGGATAAACGTTACCTTTCCTTTAGAAATTTTATCAAGAAACGGGAACTTTTTGGGATGGATTTTATTTTTGATGAAATTCCAAATAAATTAGTTCCATTTGATATGGATACGTTTAAGCAGAATACAGAGGAATTCGTCATTGTAACCACCGATTGTGACACAGGGGAGCCGGTCTATTTTAATAAAACGGACCAGGGGACAGATCTCGTGAAATTACTCCGTGCCTCAAGTTCTTTGCCATTTGTAGCGTCTAGTGTGGAATATAAAAGCCGGCATTTATTAGACGGCGGGATTAGTGATCCCATTCCGATAAAAAAATCAGAGCAAGATGGCTTTGAAAAGAATGTAATTATCCTTACAAAGCCAGAGGGTTATTTCAAACGGCCAAGAAAAATGTACTCTATTATTAAGTATAAGCAGTATCCGAAAATAAATGATTTATTAAGGGAACGGTATAAGCATTATAATGAGACACTTGAATATGTCGCTAAACAGGAACAGCTAGGAAATGCGTTTGTGATGCGACCAAGTGTGGAATTGCCGGTAGGGAGGGCGGAACGGAAGAAGGAACGAGTGGAAGAGCTTTATGAGTTAGGTTGGAACGATGCTAAAGAGCAATTTGAGGCACTGCAGCGCTTTCTTAGCAATTGAAAACACTCTTTGTATGTTTTTCCGAAGAGAGGGAAAACGTAATAAAAAGGAGTGATACAATGAAGCAGCGGCGCTTAAGCATTGAAGAATTTAATGAATTATTACAGAAATGGAATGATCAACAGATAAAGATTGTGAAGCAGGAAATGGATGATATAGATGAAATACTTCTTGTTTTAAGAGGAGTTTCTTTCACGAAGGGACAGAATATTGATGATTATATATCCCATTACGCCTTGCAATTAAACGGAAGTGGTCTCATCGAAACAACGATGAACAATTATGAATCCTTGCCAGCTGAAACATTTGAAATCCCTCTTGAAGAGGAAGCAACGTACGAATTTGATGGGGCTCGCTTTACGATCAGCACCTCCCGCGGAGTTTATACGATAGAACAGAATCAATTCGTTTAGGAGAAAATAAGTAGTTTAGCATTTTTTATTGAAAAAGATGCTAAACTACTTTATTTTTTGGAATGAATTCTTATTCGAACGGAATCGCAAAGCTTCTTTTGTTAGGATGTTTAGCAACGAGCAGATGGCATTTTCTTGCATTATCTTTTGTATACCAATGATCTTTTAAATATCTTTCCAACTCGTCCACTGTTTTAACCTTTTCGTCTTTTAATTCACTTAGAAGCATTTTAATATGCTCTTCATTCAACAGAAAGCCATTAATTTCTATCTTCATCATGGATAACTCCTTTTTCATTCAAATCTCTATGTCCGCATTATACCAAAAGAGAACGGAATACGATAATTTCTATCTGAAATAACTAGTAAAAAGAAGGACACACTAAGATTGAATTAGTGTAAAGGAGGTTTATACCATGTCAGAGGAAAATAAGAATAGAAATAAGGATAAAGGAAAACAGAGGAACGTGAGAAAATATGATACGAAGCCGAAGCGCGATGTGGAGATAGCTGAGGATACAGAGTTCCTAAATCTTGATCAGAAGAGAAATAAAAGAAAACGGGATGATTAATTTTAGTGCTTGGGAATGGGTGCCGGTGACTGCTTTTGCCAAAAAGGCACCCTTAATTTATCACGTATTAACGGTCTGTAATCCCCCCTCTTCTAAACATGAGGGGAGCCCAATATGTGAAGGGGGGAACAGTCGGTAAATCCCTGATTCTGTTCAACTAACATTCAGTGGGGAAGGTAAGGATACCCCACTGAATGAGTTTCACTTTATTTTATAGGGAAGGGATATAAGATTTATCTTCCACGTATGTTTTATCCAAATTGTTGTTTGCAAAGAATATATTATAAAGATGATTTTCTATTGTGGGACAGTTGCTCTGACCCCCGTGTCCCAGCAAAAATATGGGACAAATGCACTGACCCCATGTCCCGCACTTTTTCTTGCATTTTGATGGGGAATACGTTATATTTAAATTGTGATAGTTAGTGAAAATATTCACAAGTTAAAGTGTGAGAGGGATTTCAATTAAGTGATGGTTAAGGGAATTTACTCTTACCCTTTATTGTTCGAATGGGAGTGGGGTCTTCGGTAATTGCTATGTTTACGATAGATAAGCGTAGGGTAATTATCTTAAGAAATAAAGTATCCTGCTATCATTAATTTTCTAAAAAAATATCTTATTCGAACTGTTGTAGTGTATAAAATATGAGAAGGGAGCAATAACATGATGAATCTAATCGGAATAGTTGGAACGAACTCAGACCAATCCACGAATCGTCAATTACTAGAATTTATGCAAAAACATTTTGCTGAAAAAGCGAACATTGAACTTTATGAAATTAAAAATTTGCCTGCATTTAATAAACCTAAAGACACCACAGCACCACCTGAAGTGCAGGATCTTTCGGATAAAATTAAGGAAGCGGATGGGGTTATCATCAGCACACCAGAGTATAATCACTCTGTCCCAGCTATTTTAAAAAGCACATTGGAATGGTTATCTTATACGACTCAACCACTTATTGATAAACCGGTCATGATTACTGGAGCATCATACGGTCGCCTAGGTTCTTCCCGTGCCCAGTCACACTTGAGACAAATTCTTGATGCACCGGAATTGAAAGCACGTATTATGCCAAGTTCTGAGTTTCTGGTTGGCCTATCTTTACAAGCTTTTGATGAGGATGGCAAGCTTGCTGATCCAAACAAAGTACAGGAACTAGAAGAAATCTTTAATGAATTTATCCAATTTGTAGATATTACAAAGCAATTAGTTAAAGCGAATCCTAATAAAAACAAATCCAAAAGTTTTTCTTGGGAGAAGAATTAATCCAGGGAGGTATATAGATGAAAATCGTTGGAATCGTCGGATCAAATGCTGAATTTTCATATAACCGTTTATTATTAAATTTTATCGCTAAAAATTTTAAAAACCTAGTTGATGTTGAAGTGCTCGATATTGATGAAGTTCCGATGTTTAATCAATCGGATGATCAAACGAACAGTGAACCAATTCAATATTTAAATAAAAAGATAGTTGAGGCAGACGGAGTTATTATTGCGACACCAGAGTATAATCATTCGATACCTTCTGCATTACAAAGTGTTCTTGAATGGTTATCCTTTAAAATACATCCCCTTGATGGAAAACCAGTCATGATTGTAGGAGCTTCCTATGACGTCCAAGGGTCTTCCCGCTCCCAGCTTCATTTGCGCCAAATCCTTGACGCCCCGGGTGTGAATGCTGTCGTCATGCCAGGTAACGAATTCCTGCTTGGCGAGGTGCATCAAGCTTTTGATGAAGATGAGAATTTGAAAGATGCTAGCACCGTTCAATTCCTTGAGAGTTGTATTAAGAAATTTATTCGTTTCATTAATGTAGTAACGATTATCGACTCACCCGAGGGAATGAAAGATGTATCGAGTACAGAGGATTTATATGCTACAGGGAAAATCGATACAACAATTGAAGGCGTCGATATGGAAGCCGAAGATTGGGTCGAGCAGGCTGCTGAAGCGGTGGGAGCAGTTGAAGGTGATACGTACGTGAAATTGGACCGAGGAATTTTAACCGTTAATCAGTTGAATTACTTTCTAAAATCTATGCCGGCTGAATTAACGTACGCAGATAGCAATAACCAATTCCTGTATTATAACCGCATGTATGAAGCGGAAGACATGTTAGCATCCCGTACACCGGCACAGGTTGGTAATCCACTAGCTAAGTGTCACCCGGAAAGAACCTATAGCGGAGTTGCGTGGGTCATTCAGCAACTACGTAAAGGAAAAGAAGATGTCGTCCGAGCGCATGTGCCAACCCATGGACCAGATAAGTTCGTTGTGCACAGCTATCAGGCCATTCGGGATGAGGAGGGAAATTATCTTGGAATTAACGAATACGTCCAAGATATCAAACCGATTATTGACTGGTACTTGCAGCAAACCGGACAACAATTAACCGGTGGCGATGTTGATGCAGTCTCCGGAGCTACAGAAAAAGTAGATACGGTATCGGGAGCAACCGCTCAAGATTAATAATTAAGGGAAACACAGGGGAAAGAGGTCTCTATGGCCTCTTTTTTCGAATTTTCACGTGGAAGGATGAGGTTTGCCGAATGAAAACTCGTGAAATACATATGATGGGTACGATTATTCAATTATCGGTTCAGCATAAATACGCGGATTTTGTCTTAGATGAATTGATTATTCGCCTTGAGGAATTTAATAAACGCTTCAGTGCCCATGACCCGGACTCAGAATTGATGCAGATTAATAAAAACGCTGGAATCATGCCAGTGAATGTCCACCCTCAGTTATACGAACTGATTAAAATTGGAAAATTACATAGCACGCCTGCAGACAGTTCTTTAAATATTGCAATTGGTCCGCTTGTTGAAGCATGGCGCATTGGTTTTGGCGGTACAGAAGTTCCAGCAGATAAAGAGATTCAAGCTTTACTTCCTAAAACGGATCCGATGAATATTATTCTTAATGATGCGGAACATACCGTGTTTTTAAAAGAACCCGGAATGTTCATTGATTTGGGTGCGCTAGCAAAAGGCTTTATAGCGGATCTATTGATAAATGATATTGAAACGCTGGAAGTGACAGCGGCCATCATTAATCTGGGCGGGAATGTCCTCACCTATGGAAAATCACCAAATCAGCCAGATGGATTCTTTCGCATTGGAATTCAGCATCCATTCGAGGCGCGTGGAAATCATATCGCGATTGTTAAAGCATTCAATCAATCCGTCGTTACTTCTGGCATCTACGAAAGAAAATTAACCTTGAATAATAAGACTTACCACCATATTTTAGATCGGCACACAGGTTATCCGATTGAAACTGAAATTGCTGGCTTGACTGTTGTATCCAAACGTTCAGTCGATGGTGAAATTTGGACAAGCCGTTTATTCGGGAAGTCGGCTGAGGCAACAATTGCTGCTTTAGAAGCAGTAGAAGATGTCACGGGAATAGTCATTACAAAAAACGGAGAGCTTCATTATTCCGAATCGCTCCAGCCATATTTGGTTATTTAGATGTTCCAAGAATAAATGTATCCCTTCCGTCAAAAGCTATCCCTATAAGGAAGGAGGACACAATCATGACATCAAGACCAAAAGGACCGAAACAAAATAAAAATCCAGATCTGCCGCAAAGTCCAGTTCAGCCTTATGGGGAACCTTTATCCGGCTCGAAAAAGACAAAAAAAGCGAATCATTCCAGACAAAATTATAATCCGCATCATGGATTATAATAGATGACGATCAGTTCGAGAGAGAATGTATTTAATCACTTGAGTGAAATTATTTAGTGTGCTTTGGTTGATTAGAGTGCTTCTTACTTCTGAATAGAGATTATTTAGTTTACTTCAAATTGATTAGAGTACTTCTAAACACTCGAGCAGAAATTATTCACCTTGCTTTGTTAGAATAGAGCGCTTCTCATCGCTTGAGCAGAAAATTATTTCCTTGCTCCGTTTGAATAGAGCACTTCTAATCGTTCGGGCGTAAATTTTTTGCTTTATTTTAGTTGAATAGGGTACTTCTAATCGCTTGAGCGTAAATAATTTACCTTACTTCGGTTGATTAAAGTGCTTCTAACCAGAAAGATCTTACTCAATTCAGCCGTTTAAATGCTTTTATCATCAAAGAAATAGACAAGGGGAGGGGTTTATGTTGCAAGTTAGAATAGAAATAACTTACCGGACGAAAAATGGGGCTGAAGCGGAGTTTAGTTCTGATTATATGGAGGCAGAACCCGCCCTTGTCATCGCTCGCGATCTCGAGAAAACGGGGAGAATGAAACAATTAACAATTATTGATACGTACGATGTAAGTTGGACGTTAAAACAGTTAACGAAATTTATGGAAAAGGTTAAAACAGAACCCCATGATATCGTCGTTTATTTTGATGGCGGATTTGACCAGAATACACAGAAAGCCGGATTAGGTTGCGCAATTTACTATAAACAGGATGAAACATCATATCGAATTAGAAGAAATGCTTTAGTAGAAGGTTTAATCAGCAATAATGAAGCCGAATATGCAGCACTTCATCTCGGACTGAAGGAATTAGAACTGTTAGGCGTCCATCATTTACCAATTACGTTCGTGGGAGACTCCCTTGTCGTTATTAATCAACTTAATGATGAGTGGCCGTGTTATGAAGCCGAATTATCAAAGTGGATGGACCGGATTGAAGCAAAAACGGAGCAACTCGGAATTGCGCCAACCTATGAAAGTGTTTCACGTAAAAAGAACCGCGAGGCAGATCAATTGGCGACACAAGCTTTACAAGGAGTTGAAATTACGAGTCACTCGGAGCAGTAAATAAAAAAAGGGATCATGCATCCCTTTTTCTTTACGTCCATCTATTTGCCTTTTAAAAAGCGCCCGAACCTCCGCCGCCACCGCCAACTCCAGTACCTGAACTTGATGAAGAATTTACTGACTGGGCTACAGTCCTTGTCGCCGAACTAAAACTTGTATTCGCGGTAGATGAAAGTGTCAGTAACGCTAATAAGTTGGCAGTTGAATCAGGTTGTCCGACGGCATTACTTTCAATAAAGTATTTATTTTTCTCCTGAAGTTTCTTATCCTTCAGTCCAGCGGAGAAAATGAGCGCGCGTTCTTTATCATCTTTAGGTAACGTGTACCAGCTACTTGATTGTAGATCATTAAAGTCTTCTTTAAATTGTTGCCATTGCAAGCTAATAAGTTGCCCCTTGACAGTCCGCGTTTGGAACACAAGGACAAACAAGAGAAGGCCGCCTAGAACAATGAGATTAAAAACAAGCCACATATATAATTCATGGACACCGAATAATATGATGAGTGAAAGTAATAAAAGACTGATTAGCCCCGTAATCCAGCGGGGTTTTATATGCTTATTGAGCAGTCGATGTGACTTTATTTCTTCCTTTAATAATTGCTTATACTCTACTAGAGCCTTATAAAACGTCTCCTGATTTGTCGTCTTCTTCGTATATTTTTCCAGCTGGTCAAAGGAAAATATGCGATTTTCCCCAATCTTTTTAAACAAGAGATCCATAATCAATGTTTCGTGCTCAAGATCCGTATTCTCATGAACAAGATAAAAAGTATCATTTTCCCTCTGCTCAATATTCCCTTTCCTTACTAAATCCATCATTGCCGCCGTCAGCATATCCCCATGCTCTGCTACCTGATTACGGAAATAAAGAATCGTTGCGGGCATACTCATCATTTCCTTTGGAACTAAGGAAACCTTATGATATAGGTGCTCGGCTTCACGCTTCGCCATTTCTTCCTTTCTTCCGCCATAAACTAAGAGGAGGAGTAAATATAAGCCAAATACTGTTGTTACATAAGGTGCAAGATTTCTAAGTGTTTCTTGACGAGCGAGAAAAGCTGCTTCCTTATCGGCTAGTTTTTGTTCTTCACGAATTATTTCATCCCGAATGGTTCCATCGTGCATCGGTGCGGCAGAAAATAAAGCGTTATCGTATGCTACACGTATATCCCCATTCTTCCCGCTATCCACAAGGCCCATCTTGAAGACAACTGTCCCATCACTATCGATGTTTTCTGTTTTATAAGCTTCATCCAATCCATATGCTATAACATTTGTCGTCATCTTAGGTGGATGAATCGTAACGGTGAAATTCTCATAATCGCTCTCATTGCTTGTATCAAAAAATGGCCAGTAAAATTGTGCCATATCTTCATAAACTTCGACACCATCCTGGATCAAATAAGAAAGTTCAATCGTAACCGTCTCATTTTTCCCGCTTCTAAATACCTTGTACGTGTCATCGTCTCGTTCAACTTCTAAGCTAGTCCCATTTTCACTAGCGGCAAAATCCGTAATGGAAGTACCTTTTTTCGGAATAAGGCTACGGGTGATTCCATTGAACTTCCCATCAAATTCATACGTATGGAATTCTGTCACTTTGACATTTCCATCCTCCAACAGGTAAGCATCAATATCTGTTTCATTAATTGTAAAGTCGACCGCTAGTGCATGGAGCGGGAACAGTGAAACCCCAACTAATATTGCCAGAAAAAGAGTAACTAACCTTTTCATGTAAACCCCTCACTTTCTTAAAAGTAATACGAAAGAACAACCGAAAAAGATTCACTGGGACGTGGGGTCAGAGCATCTGTCCCATTTTTTTGCCTTCATAATACGTAATACGAATAGAGTACATTTATTAATAAAAGCTTAATATCTCCGGCATATTGGACGATATGAAATAAGGAGGACTATTTATTTCTGCTACAATCCAAAATGAAGATAGGAGTGCTTGAATGAAAAAGATTTCAGGGTTACTTAACTTTAAAAAACTTAAAACAAAGGTGTTATTTGGTTTTTCTATTATTATGTTATTAGTTGTCCTTTTAAGTGGATTCACTATTTACTCGATTAATTCCGTAAATAACGATTTGGATATCGTGTTGGATAGGGAAATAGAATTAATGATTGCTGATGAAGGATTGGCAAAAAACATGCTGGACCGAACAAGGTTGATTCAGGGTTATATTTTGTTCGGTAATGAAGCATATAAAGAAGCGTTCGAAGCGGGACTAGAAGAGAGTATTGCATTAGAAAATCGGGCAGCAGAGCTAAGTAGTTCAGCGGAATTAGAATCATTACTTGAAAGAAAAATAGAGTGGGGTTACCTAACAGATGAGATAATTGAGGCTTATGAAAAAGGAAATGTAGATGAGGCAGGAGTTATTTTAGAAACATCACTTGAACCGCTTGGGGGAGAACTAATCGATGGGTTTGGAAATCTGGCAGAGGCTACAGAACAAAGAATTCAAGTGATTGGTGAAGAGATCCAACAAAATGTAAATACACTTATGACTTTTGGTGTTGTTATTTCTTTGGCGGTGATTGTTCTAGGGATTACAATCGCAATGTTTACTGCGCAGATGATTACAAATCCAATTCAAACCGTAATGAAACGAATGAAATTAATAGCTTCTGGTCATTTGAATAATGAGCGGTTAACCGTAGATATGCGAGACGAAATTGGGCAATTGGTGTCGGCAGCAAATGATATGAATGATAATATGCGGGATATTATGGTGAAAATTAAGGACGTCTCCCATACGGTTTCAGCACATAGTGAAGAACTCACGCAATCTGCTTATGAGGTGCGTTCAGGTACGGAGCAAATCACTAGTACAATGGAAGAATTGGCGTCAGGAGCGGAAACACAAGCCTATCAATCCGGTGATTTGTCCAATATGATGTCTATTTTTACAGGGCAGATTGAAGAAGTAAATCGTAACGCAGCACATGTGCAAGAAGAATCGAATCAAGTGTTAGAAATGACGAATGAAGGATCCGTGTTAATGGATTCATCAACGAATCAGATGAAGAGTATTGATGCAATGGTACAAGCGACAGTGAAAAAAGTGGAAGGATTAGATGAACAAACGCAAGAAATTTCTAAGTTGGTCACAGTTATACAAGATATTGCCGCTCAGACGAATTTATTAGCGTTAAATGCTGCAATTGAGGCGGCAAGAGCTGGTGAAAATGGACGTGGATTTGCAGTAGTCGCTGATGAAGTCGGCAAGCTTGCTGCACAGGTTGGTAGTTCGGTAACAGATATATCAGGGATTGTCCATAATATACAAACTGAATTTAGTGAAGTGACAACTGAATTAAGTCAAGGTTATGAAGAAGTGAAGGAAGGAACCATTCAAATTCAAAATACGGGAGAGAAATTTACAAGTATTCGTGAATCTGTAACGGATATGGTTGGCAATATGCAGAAGATCTCAGATAACGTTTCGGAATTTGCAGCGAGCAGCCAGAAAATGAATTCCTCTATACAAGAAATTGCAGCTGTCTCTGAAGAATCTGCCGCAGGAATTGAGCAAACATCTGCATCATCAGAACAAACAAGCAGCTCCATGGAGGAAGTTGCCAAGAGTGCAACAGAACTAGCCCGATTAGCAGAGAACCTAAATGAATTAGTAAAACAATTCCAAGTTTAACGCGATTGGGACACGGGGTCAGAGCAAATGTCCCACTTTTGTTCTGCGTAACGAATATCATAATCTACACTACATTTTAATCAAGATAACACTAAAAATAGGTTGTCCCTTTAGTAGACAACCCATTTTTATGTTATTTATCCAATTCAATCGTTTCGTTCACATGTGTCGATTCAGCATTTTTCCCTGTCATGCGTTTATAGAGAAAAGCGATTCTTTTCGTGAAGTTCCCGGTTTCCCAATATTCAGCTGCTTCAGCTTTTACCTTTATCAAGACAATGTCAGGGTTATCATAAGAGGTTTGCAAAACTTTCTCGTATGCTTTACTCCACAATTCCTTTTTCTTGTCTAAATCCTCAACAATCTCAGCTCTCCCTCGCACCGAGACATAAGATTTGCCTGCATATGCAACATTCACTTCTTGATCATGTAAAATTTCCTTATATTTATCCGTTTCTTTTTTAGTGAAGAACCATAAGTCCCCATCAAACTCTACTTCTTGTGTTTTCATAGGGCGTGAAATAAGTCCTTCTTCGGTTAATGTCGTCAACATCGCTGTATCTACGCCCTTGATTAGTTCTCTTAATGTCTCCATTTCTTCTTGTTTAATCAAATTAGAAATTGCTCTCACCTCATTTCTGCTTATATCTTATATATTTCCCTTAGATCATTCAGATATGCAATGGCTAACATCAATATAAAAAGACTGTCCGCATTACCGCAAACAATCTTAGTCCTTCATTTCTCCTCTAGTTCATATACAAGTTCATTACATCCGTATTGTCTAATTGATCCCATTTAATTTGGTTCAGTAATAGTTGGTAGCCGTGACCCAAATAGTGTTCTACTTCAAATTCCAATACAGCTTTCTCCGTTAAACTATACTGTTGCAAAACGCCATTTACTGTATAGTCATCTATAATTTGTGCGTAATAGATTTCAGCATAAGGGCGCAAATTTGGTGCTTTTTCCAAAATCACTTCTTGGTCCAACAAAGCATGGGAAACATGTCTGATAATATTCTTTTCATGTATGAGTAAAGCTCCGATTGGATGTGGGAACTGATTAACGATTGTTTCTGGTAAAGATTGTAAGGCATTTACAGCTGCTGGGTCACCTTGTTTGTAGTTTTCCAGGAAAGTATGTAAGGAAAGATGCACCGCAGCTAGATTAAAATTCACGGCTAAGTCATGTTGTTTTTTTAAATAAAAGGCTTGTGCTATTGATTGCAATAAATTAACAGATATTCCTTTTTCATTAATAATCTGTTGATAATAATCAATCGCCAAGTCAAATTTTCTTTCACGTTGTGCCTGTACTGCTAATTCAAAAGTACTCATTATATCAGCTCCATAAAAAAATAAATTAAAATGCATCCTTTCCATTTTAATTAGTAATGTTCTATATGTCCATCTAAAGTTCTTCAGGGATTGAGTCAAGTACTTGTAGGAGTTTTTTAAGTCCCTTATTTTATAGTATTATCCTTCAGCTCTATGTTGGCGTTATCAAGCCTACATCCCTTTAATACTTTATGTTTATAGGGGTATATTTCCCATTACACTCTTTTTTAATCAATCGGATATAGTCGAGGCTCGATTGATTGAAGAAGTCAATAGAAAACTAGAAGACTGTCTGTTTTTCGCAGACAGTCTTCTATCATACAATGTAGGGGAATATTTTTCTTCAAAAAACCGAATCATTATTATTCCACTGAATCGGATTCCTCATCAGTACCAAGTCCAGGATCCTCGGTTTCCGAATCCTCATCTGGCTCAGTGTTTGAATCCTCAGCATCGTCTAGGTCTGATCCAGGTTCTGAACCGGAAGCAGGTTCCTCTTCATCCGTTTCCGTATCCAGTCCCGGGTCTGTTTCTCCCGTATCTGGGGTCGTCTCCGTTTCAGGTGGATTCTCCATGATTTCATCTTGATCTTCCGTTTCTCCTGAACAAGCAGCTAATGTCGCCGCGATTCCAATTGAAAGTACACCTGCAAGAACTTTTTTGATTTTCATAATTGGACCTCCTCATAATTTTTATCTCCCTTATAGAATAACGGAAAAATGTAACAAAACTGTGGAATACAGTTAACAAACAGTTATCACTATTATGTCAAAAATAGATAATGCTGGTAGATAACAAACACTGGTATACCATGCTTTTCTAAAAAAATCAGCAACATTAGTTAATAATTCATTCATCTTCTTGTAAAAAAGGGGAAGGATAACAAATATTTGGAGGGGGAGAAATAAGAAATAATGCTGTTTCCAGTTGGATTAATTTTGTAATTCGTAAGCACAAGGTACTCTAATTCGTATTTTATTGATTTTTATTTAATCTTTACCGTATTTCTCCATACGCATGTCCCGGTCATAAGCTGTTATTGCTGCAACTAGCGAAAAGGGAGAGCTTTCCTCTTAAGCAGAATCCACGACGATACTCATTTCGATAAATATGTATGTAAAAAGGATTTGTTTTAAAAACAAATCCTTTAGGAGTGAGAAAGGTTAAATGGAAGGGCGGTTTGGACCATTAAGTTTTTTGTCACCTTTAATAGCAGTAGATTTTTCTCTCTGCTGCTGACGTTCTTGCTTCTGTATTTCTTTGCTTTTGTCCATGATAAAAACCTCCTTTACATATAGTGTGTCTAATTTTATGGAAATGATTTATATTTTCGCTAGCAGAGCAGATTACTGTATCATAAAGTGAAATTTCATTCAGCGGGGGTTTCCTTCCCCGCAGAATGTTAGTTGAACAAAATAAGGAATTTACAGACCGTTAATGCGTGATAAAAACTTATTCCGATAATTACTCAACGCTAACAAAGGAAAAATATATCGATAGCTATGGTAATGAATGTAAAATCCTCCTGCCATTCCTTGTCCTTTTGGATAGGCCGCTGTCCAATCTTTTTTGTCAGAATGATCCAGTAAAAATTTTACCCCTGCCTGAATTTCAGGTGTCACGTTGTCTGATGCGGCAATGAGCGCATCCAATGCCCAGGCCGTATCGGTTAATGTGCTGACTGTAAGCGGGATATAAGTTTGGTGGATATCGCTATAACAAGATTCTCCCCATCCACCATCTTCATTTTGAATATTTTTGAGCCATTTTAGCGCCTTTTGAATGGAAGAATGTTCGGAACGGACACCAGTCGAGATCAAACCGGTAATGGCAGCCCATGTTCCGTATATATAACAGATTCCCCATCTGCCATACCAGGATCCATCTTTTTCTTGATCACGTTTCAGCCAGTTTACTCCATTTTTTATTGCGGGGTGCTCGATCGGCAAGTTTGTGAAATTACCTAAATACTCCATCGTTCTTCCGGTTAAGTCGGCGGTAGAAGGGTCCGCAAATAAGTATTTAGCCCCTTCGATGGGAATATAGCTAACGATTTTTTTATCCACATTTTTTTCAAATGCAGCCCAGCCACCATCATGATTCTGCATGGAAAAAATCCACTTGTTCCCCCTATCCCAAGCTTGTCGATACACGGGGTCGTTACGTGCCAAGCGGCT
Organism: Oceanobacillus sp. AG; assembly: GCF_009746545.1. Classification (NCBI taxonomy): domain Bacteria; kingdom Bacillati; phylum Bacillota; class Bacilli; order Caryophanales; family Bacillaceae; genus Oceanobacillus; species Oceanobacillus sp. AG. The sequence goes on along the minus strand of NZ_WOWT01000022.1, from coordinate 3,779 downwards.
AATAGACCGTAAGGAGGCAGTTGTATCGTCTATATCTGGATGCATCGTATTCTTTTCAGCAAACCCCCATCCACCCGGGTTACTGAAAGGATTATGGATTACCCAGTCACCGTAACGGTCATGCTGGCGTGAAAGTAAATAGTTGTTTGCTTGCTGAATCATGGAATCATCCCACGGGACACCAGCACGTTGCAGGGCATAACTGATTAAAGATGTATTCCAGACGTTTGCTGTTGTATATTGCATATGTGTATGGCCATCAATTTTGCAAGCCATCCCTTTTAATCCTTCTACTGCTTTTGTGATTACGGGATGATCTTTAGGATATCCAAGAGCTAATAGGGAAAATATCATCAGAAAGGTGGAACTAAAGAAATTATATAAAGTTCCGTCAGCCTCAATTCTGTCCAGTATATATTTTTTCGCTTGTTGCAGGGCGATTGAATGAATGGAAGCGGGGAGTCCAATGATATTTTTGATTCCTTGGTGAATAAATGAAGAGAAGGAACGCCAATCTTCTGAGCGATAAAGGAAGAACTCGTTGTTTTCTTTACTTTCTCTTGAAAGAAATAAATGGGAAAGGTCGGGGCTCCGTTGTGTTTTCAACGAGAATTTTTGATCGGCTAGGATTAACATTGGAGCAAGGTTTGTTCTTCCATAAACGGAAAAATCATAGAAGTTAATCGGGAAGGATAATGGTAAAAGAATAAATTCGATTGGAATCGGAAAAAACGCAGGCCATTTATATTGGCCGGTTAAGGAGAGCATGAATTTGGCCATCATATGACTTTTTTCAATTCCGCCCCATTCGAGAATCCTTCTTCTTGCAGCAATTAGTTCCTTATCTGTCTGATCACGGTAACCGGAATACAATAGTGCATAATAGGCTTCAACGGTAGCAGTCAGATTGCCGTCGATCTCATCATAAAAGAGTTTCCAGGCCCCGTTTTTCTCCTGCCTGCTGAGTATCCGCTCGACTAAAGCTTGAATGAGTTCTTCATCATTCATTTCTAGGGTGCGCAGTAAAATAATCATATAGGCATCCGTAGAGACACCTGTCTCAAAGGGATAATCCCAGGATCCATCAGAGGATTGATCTTTTCTTAATGCGGTGATCATGCGATTGATCCTGTCCGTTACTTTACTTTTCACCGTTTCACCTCCAAACAACAATATCATTTTATTCGAGCGCCATGATAAACATACCAAAAACCTAAGGAACAATTCACTTCTTATTAACTAATCATCATTTATTCCAATCCATTTCCATAACATGATTAGTAAAGAGGTGATGCTCCATCATTCCGTGTTTAAAAAAGAAAATAGCGAGCCAAACGATTCCTGCCGAACTAATCGCGATAAAAAAGGAATTAATGAAGAAGCGGCGGCCGAAGATCCAGGAAAATCAATTAAGTGAAGGGGAACATCATTTAATCGAATACATTCGTCATGAAACGAAAAAAAGAAATGTAAATAACGTGACAAGAACGAATGCTTACCTCGCTTATTATCAAAGGTTTCCTGAAATTCATTGGGCTTTCCTCGGGCATATGGTTTCGAGGAATGGTGGATGGAATATGACCGATTTGAAAGGAAGTCTCTTAACTAGGATTTTATCCTCCGAGGAGCAGAAGGAGTTTTTTAGCTTTTTAGAGCGGGGTAATTGGTTAATTTTTCAAGACATTTACCCGCAATTGATACTTTATGAAGAAAGTATAAAAAGAAACACGAATCTATTTCACCTTTTACCATGGTTTCATGTCTCTTTTTTCATGAGCGTGATCTGGAATTACTTTTATCGAAAAAGAGATCGTTACCTGCTGACGATAGCACTTATTATTAATGAACAAAGCTACCTGGAGAAAAGAGTCATTCAGAATCCGTATTATCAATCCACCGTACTGGAAACACTTCAATTCAAGCTGCAAGAATTCCTTGATTTAAATCAAATTATATTTCCCTTCATTGATAGCAAGGAGACTAAAATTATCGGTCAAACGATTCATAAATTTGCCTCTTTACATGAACGGATATTATTGGGAAAACGCTTGTATCAATTACTTTTTGATCCGAAACATTACGTATCGATTTATCAGTGGGCAAATGTTCAACCCCACACGGGTTCGAGAAAAGACTTTTGGCCACATTTATTTAATGATGTAGATGGATCTGTTCCCGGGAGTTCGTATCAGAAAAGAATAAAAGACTGCCAGATTCGGAAAAACGCCCCCAAATTATATAGCCCTATTTTAAAATATGCGTGGGAGGATATGGAACAGAAAGAAGCGGAAAAGGGAGACTGGTACTCGGATTGGAACGTCATTGATTATTTAAAGAAGGACATGTCTAAAGAAAGTGGAGATATTTATCATGAGTATTGTAAAACACTGGAGAAAATCGAATTCTCCATCCTCGCAAAAGAGGCCATTTTACCGAAGAAATCTTAGATTGAAGTCTTATTTATCTACTGCTATTCTCGTCTCTTTAATTGGAACGTATTTAGATCTTTTGTTGGTGGGGGCAGGTCTCTATTTCTTTCCGAAGCGTCTGTTTTCAGAGATATTTACCATTAATATTTTATTTACGATTTGTATCCTGCCTTTATGTACCTTTATCATTATTTTCATTCTAAAGAGGATTCATCCATTACTTCGATATTTTTTCCTATTTATTTGCAGCTTGTTTGCCTACATAGCAGAGCAAACGGCAGAACAGTTTGGCTTATTTATTCATTCTCCTGACTGGAAACATGAATTTTCCCTGATTGGTTACTTTCTCTTCCTTATTGTTATTTGGAGATTTTATTGCTGGCTGGAGAAAGGGGAGAGGGAGGGGTATTCTAAAATGTAAGGTGAAGAGATGAATATATGGCTTTATTTGCAAGTGAAAATTAGGCTATTTTAATTGAAGTTGGCAATTTTATATGAGGAGAAAGGGAAGTGACGTGGAGAGCAATAGAGGAGGTAAAGGAGGGGCTGGATCTGAAATAATGCTGTCTCAATCGTTTCTGTTAACTATTGAGGAGACATCATAATATTTATTTACTGTTCAGTTCGTTCAGGTTTTCTTTTCAAATACTATTGTTTGGTTGCTTTCAATGAGATTAAGTAAAAAAGGAAAGAATTCAGTTTGGAATTCCTCAATGAGAAAATATTGATACAGTTGAAGGATTTAATAAAGAAATCGACTGAAGGTATAAAGAAAACCTTGCCCAGCATGGCGGGATACGTAAAGTTACCGCGTGCTGGGCAATAAGGAAGCTGACATTGTCACGGCCGGAAATAGTGTGGACGACTTTAAGCCGGTGAGGTTATACTTGCTCCATATTAATTGTGATAGTAATAATAAGATGTAAATAATCGGTAGTAAAAATTAATGTTGCTTTCGTGGTTTGTACATGTTATATTAATCATCCGCCACAAAAACTAGAATAAATCTAAATTAAAAAAATGGTTGACTAAAAGTTTGATAGTGTGGTATATTATTTCTTGTCGCTTTTAACAGAGTGGCAATGTCAAGGAAATAATGAAAAAGTTATTGACTTGATAGTTTTCGTTTGATACAATGTAAAAGTTGCCGCTTGAAGAAGTGGCGAGAACATTTGCTCTTTGAAAACTGAACAAAACAACCAGTATGAAAAAGAGGTAAGAAGAAACGTTGGATTTATCTAACGAGTGCTTTTTATCCCTTGAATCAATTTTTGAAGCTAAGAATAGATGACGGTGTCATCTATTACAAACACTTTTATGGAGAGTTTGATCTTGGCTCAGGACGAACGC